>NZ_JARGEE010000365.1:0-9244 GCF_033794485.1 Streptomyces sp. MB09-02B | reverse complement strand
GAGGTGGGGGGAACGCTCACGATGGGTCCTCAATCGCTCGGGGTGGTACTTGAAGACACAAGGAGAGTACGGAGGCCCGTCAGCGGTCCGGCAGGCACCCCCTGTTACCGGTCAGTCGTCAATGTTCCGTGAAAATACGGCACTTGTGGCATCGAGATCGTAGGGAGCGGACGCGCTCCCGGAGGACGGGCGGAGGGTCGTTAAGGTCGCCGGATGAGTTCTTCTCCCGCTCGCCTGGTCCGTGAGTTCCACCGGGCCTTCGGCCTCGACGCCCGTACCTCGCCCACCGAGGTCTCGCCCGAACTGGCCGCCCACCGCGGCGATCTGCTGGCCGAGGAGGCCGCCGAGGTCGCCGAGGTGGCGGTCGACGGCCCGCTCGACCGGCTGGCCCACGAACTGGCCGACGTCGTGTACGTGGCGTACGGCACCGCCCTCGTCCACGGCATCGACCTCGACGCCGTGATCGCCGAGATCCACCGCTCGAACATGACGAAACTGGGCCCCGACGGGCGGGTGGCCCGCCGCGCCGACGGCAAGGTGCTCAAGGGGGACCACTACCAGGCGCCCGACGTGTCCTCGGTGTTGCGGAAGCAGGGCTGGGCGGGCTGAGAGCCTGTGTGCACAGGCTCTCAGCCCGCCGGGGCGGGATTCCCGGCGGGCGGCCCCGTCGGCGAGGCTCAGAAGCGGCCGGACACGACCGCGTCGTCCGAACCGTTCGCGACGGCGGTGACGGTGTAGAGGTCGCGGCCCGCGTCGCGGGTGCCCTGGGCGTGGTTGTACTGGACCTTGAAGACATAGGTGCCGGGCGCGAGGGTGACACCCGACTTCAGCGTGATGACGTATCCGATCTGTTCGCCGGTGGAGTTCTGGCCCACGGCGACCTTGTCGCCCAGCGAGGTCCAGGTGCCCGTGCTGGACACGCCGCCGGTCTGGATGACGCGGACGACGATCTTGAGCGAGGTGATCGGCTCGGTGGACCTGACGGTGACCGTGCTCTCGTCCCAGTACGCGTTCGAGTCGGCCTCCACGCTGCCGTCGGCCCAGAGATAGCCGGACGTCGAGCCCGACTCGGTGCCCCGGGTGGTCGTGGACTTCTTCTCCTCGGTGCCGGTCGAGCCGGAGCCGGACGAGCCGGTCAAGCCGGAGGTGCCGGAGGTGCCGTCCGTGTCGGACCCGGCGTCCGTGTCCGGTGTCGGCTCCGCCGCGCCACCCGTGCCACCCGTGCCCGCTCCGCCGCTGACCGGGACGTAGACGACGTCAGGGCCGTCCTTGTCCTTGCCCTCGTCCTTGCCGTTGTCATCGCTCTTGGCCCGGTCCGTCGGTGAGGGGTCCCCCGCCTTCTTGGTGTCGCCGGGGACGGACTTGTCGGCCGGTTTCTCGGCCGCCGTGGTGACCTTGTCGGACGAGCCACCGCTCCAGTCGATCGCGGCCACGGCCGCGGCGGAACCGGCGATCACCAAGACCGCGGCGGCGGAACCACCGACCGCCTTCCACACCCGGCGGCCGGGCAGGAAGCCGCGGAGCGGGACGCGGGTCCGCCGGGCGAAGAGGTCGGCGAACTCGCCTTCTCCGGGGTCGCTGTGAGTGGCGCTGGTGGGCTTGTGCGGCATGAGGCCAGTCCTTCGAAGGTCGTCCGGTGCGGAACGCGGCAGGTTCGGGGTGCTCGGGAAATGCGGGGTACTCGGGCTCGGGGGACAGGTGGTGCGCGGGCTGCTCACAGGCTCTGCGGGATGTCCTCCGGCCCGAGGGTCATCACGTCCGCCTCCGAGGCCTCCGGCAGTTCGGCGACCCGGTACGCCTGGCGTTCCGTCATGGCCTGGAACAACTGGCGTGCCGTACGGCCGTTGCCGAAGCCCCGGTCGCGGGGCATGGCGTCGAAGCGCGCGGTGAGTGCCTCGCGGGCCTCCGCCGTCAGCTCGTACTGGTGCTGCGCGGCCTGATGTTCGACGATGCTGACCAGTTCGGCGCCGCTGTAGTCCTCGAAGAGCAGGGTGCGGTTGAAGCGGGAGGCCAGGCCGGGGTTGGAGCGGACGAAGACCTCCATCTCCTTGAGGTATCCGGCGACGATGACCACCACGTCGTCGCGGTGGTCCTCCATCAGCTTCAGCAGGGTGGCGATCGCCTCCTGGCCGAAGTCGTTGGACCCGGCGTACTGGGTGAGCGAGTACGCCTCGTCGATGAACAGCACGCCTCCCCGGGCCTGTTGGAAGACCCGGGCGGTCTTGGGCCCGGTGTGGCCGACGTACTCGCCGACCAGGTCGGCGCGGTCGGCCTCGACCAGGTGGCCCCGCTCCAGCAGTCCGACGGCGGCGAGGATACGGCCGTAGAGGCGGGCGACGGTGGTCTTGCCGGTGCCCGGGTTGCCGGTGAAGACGAGGTGGCGGCTGAGCGGGGGCGGGGCGAGGCCCATCTCCTCGCGGCGGCGGACCATCCGCATCAGTTTGACCAGGGACGAGACGTCGTTCTTGACGCGCTCCAGGCCCGCGAGACCCTGGAGCTCGGCGAGCAGGTCGTCCAGGGTGTCCTCGGCGGGTGCCTCGGTCTCCCGCGCGGTGGTCCCGGCGGCACCCGACGTCTCCGGGCCCCCGGCCGCGGACAGGGCCTGTTCGGTGCCGGTCGGCAGGGAGGGGTTCTTCACGTCCCGCGCGACGCAGTCGTCGAACACGGGACGGGCGCCCTTCTCCAGCGCCACGTCCTCCTCGCAGTCGCGGACCAGGCAGCCGCGCAGCACGGGCGCCCCGCCGGCCGACACGTGCAGGGCGGGGAAGGCCGCGCCGTCGGAGCCCGCCCCCGTGAAGACGCAGTCCTCGATGGTGCCGCGGGCCTTCTCGCCGACGAACAGGCTGTTCTTGCCGGTCCGGGACACCGTCACCGCCCGGATCCGGGGCTCGGCCCGCGGGCCCACGACGACGCCGGAGCCTGCCGCGTCCCGGACCGTGCACCCCTCGACGCTCGGGGTGGCGCCTTCGCCGATCACCAGGCCGGCCGTGCCGGTGCCGCTGATCCGGCAGTCCCGCAGCACCGGAGCGGTCTCGGTGCCGCAGGAGATACCGGACCGCTCGGCGCCGACCACGTCGCACTCCTCCAGGACCACCGTCCCGGACGACTCGGTGGTGATCCCGGCCCGGCCGCGCACCACGGACACCCCGCGCATCCGCGCCTCGGCCGCCCCGTCGATCTGTACCCCGGACAGTCCGCAGTCGGAGATCCGGCCGCCCTCGACGGTGAGCCCGGCCCGGTCCGTGGCCCGGATGCCATGCTCGGCGGAGGACCCGATCCGGCAGGCGGTGAGCGTCACCCGGGAGTCGTCGCAGGCGTGCACCGCGCTGAACGAGCACGCCGTCAGGTCGCCGGTGTCCATCCGTACCTCGGCACGGCCGCCCGCCAGCAGCCCGTTGGCCCGGCTGCCCGTCACCGAGGTGCCCTCGGCCGACAGCCGGGCCGCGCCCCGGGCCACCAGGCCCGAGCCGTGCGCCCCGTCCACCTGGCAGTCCACCAGCTCGGCACGGCCCTCGTCCTCCACGCTCACCCCGGGCCCGGAACCGTCCCGCAGCCGGCAGCTCAGCAACAGCACATCGCCGCCGAAGACGGCGACACCGTCCCCGCCGGTGCGCAGCACCTCGCAGCGGACGAGCACCACGCCCCCCTCGGCGGTCTCCCCGTCAGCCGGGCGCACGTCCGGCCGTGCCGAACTGCCCAGCACCCGTACGCCCTCGGTGGCCGTCTCCTCCACCCGGCAGTCCCGCGCGGTGACCGAGGCGTCGTCCTCCACCAGCAGCCCACTGCGTCCGGGTCCGGAGATCCGGCACTCGCGCAGGACCACGCGGGCGCCGCCGCGGGCGCGGACACCGGACCCGGTGACCCGTCGTACCGTCAGCTCGTCGGCCTCGGCGGCAGCCCGGGAGCCGACGACGACACCCGTGCCCTCGACGTCCTCGACCACGACCCGGGTCAGCCGCGCCGACCCGGTGGTGTTGAGGTGCACGGCCGCCAGCTCGGCCCCCGTCAGGCGGCAGTCGGTCAGGGCGAGCGACGCGCTCCCGCCTGCCTCGACCCGGCCGCCGGACACCTCGCAGCCGTCCAACCCCAGGTCGCCCGCGTTCACCAGCACCGCGGGCAGCCCCGGGTCCTGGCCGACCAGAGCGAGGTCCTCGACGCGTACGTCCCGGGCGGCGACCTCCAGCACCGGGCGGCCGGGGGACGCCGCGAGCAGGCGTACGGCGTGCCGCGCGCCCTCCTCCGGCAGCAGGCGGACCGCCCGGTCGATCACCAGCTGCTCGACGTACTCCCCGGGGGCGACCCGGATCTCGTCGCCGTCGCGGGCGGCGCGCAGGGCGGCGGCGATGCTGCGGTGGGCGCCGCGTCCCTTCGGGGCGACCCGGTGCACGGTGGCGCTGGCGGTGGGGGTCACGGGAACTCCGATCCGTCGGCGAGCAGGGCGGCCGGATCCGAGCCCGGTTGCCGCGGCGCCGGTAGTGGCGTGGTGGTGGGTGGCGTGGTCGTGGAGGGTGGGACAGTGGGCGGCGGCGTGAACGTCGGCGCGGCCGGGAACGCTCGGCCGGGGGAGGGCAGAGCGCTGCCGTTCTGCTTGGCCCACTCGGCGATCAGCCAGTTGACGTACCTGGTCAGCGCGGCCTCGCTCCAGTTCACCGCCAGTTCGGGCAGGCCGCCCTTGTGGAAGACCCGGGCGCCGGTGGTGAGGTGGAAGGCGTTCTTGGCCAGACCGGTGGTGACACCGCCGAAGGCGGAGGCCGCCGCGCCCCACAGACCGGCCAGCAGGGCGTCCGCGCCCTTCACCTCGTGACCGTTGACGCCGAAGATCGACGCACTGATGGCGTTGCTGACGAAGCCGCTGAGCGCGCCGGTGGCGATGCCCACGGTGTTCGCGTAGGTGGCGTTGCGCCAGCGGGTCGGCTTCTCCTGGGCGGCCCAGTCGGTGGACCAGTCGTCGGTGTTGGAGTTCATCGACTGCTTCGGGTGCCCGCCCCAGTCGCGGGCGCCCATGCTGGTCTTGAAGTAGCCCAGCGGGGTGCGGTTGTACAGGACGTTGAGGCCGCCGCTGAACGTACCGCCGACCGCGCCGTTGAGCAGCGCCTTGTAGACGTCGAGGGGGGTGACGCTGCCGTTGCCGGTGGTGGCGGCGGTGATGGCGAGACTCGCGGTGAAGTCGATGACGAAGCCGGTGGTGAACGAGGTGAGCGCGCCGCGCAGTTCGCGCTGCCACACCGGCATCTCGGCCGAGACCCCGTCCCTGACCCCGGTGAAGACTCCGTGCCACGGGTCCTGGACCTCGCGCAGCAGGCCCAGTGCCTCGATCTCCGCGCCCCGGAAGTCGGTCTCCCTGCCGATGAGCCGCCAGCCGGTGTCGCCCGCCGTCCCGACCTCGTCGCCCATGCGGGGCAGCGCCCCCGCCAGACGCTCGGGGACGAACGCCGGGCCGGAGGTGCTCAGCCGTCCGAAGACGTCGGTCTTCCACACCCGCCCGGTGAAGGTGCGCTGCTCCACCAGCAGACCGTCCTGGAACTCACGCCACTGCCCCCACTGCTTGTCGACCTCACGGAACCGGCCGGGCACGCCGTCCACGGCGACCCGCTCGCGGAACACCTTGCCGAGGTCGTACTCCTTCCAGACCTGCGTGTTCACCTGGACCGTGCTCGGCGGCTCGAACCGTCGGGCCGCGTGTGCGAGCAGATCGCGCAGCGAGCCGGTGGTCGGCACGGCGGTCGGGGCAGCCGGGCGCTCCGGGGTGAGGATCTTGTAGTCGAACTCGCGGACCCGGCCCCCGGCCTCCCGCTGTCTGACCACCTGGCCGTCGACGAGGTCCCGCCAGCGGCCGCCGCCCGCGCCACCCTCGTACACCCGTGTGCCCTCGGAGTGGACCGAGCCGTCGGCAGCGGTCTTCGTCCACTTCCATGAGCCGTCGGGCTGCTTCACGGCGTCGACCCAGGAACTGCCGATGTCGGTGGCGTCGCGCTCGCGCACGGCGTTGCCGAGCCCGTCCAGGTCGACGAACGAGTCGTCCCAGGTCTTCGAGTACAACGAACCACGGTTCTGCTTGCGCACGCCCTCGGCGATCACGGTGGCCGGGTCGTCGGCTGAGTACGCCTTCCAGGTCCACGAGGTGCGGTACGGACTGCCGGACGCCTCGACGATCACGCCGTCGATCAGGTCGCGGCGGCCGGTGATGTGCAGCAGGGAGTTCCTGTCGACCCAGGTGCCCGCGTTGTCGTTCAGCGAGAGGTCACGGGTGGACGGCGCCTCGAACAGGTATTCGCGGCTGTTCCCGCCCTCGCTGCGCATGCGCACCCGCTCGATGCCGCCCTCGTCGGTGAAGAGGTCCCGCCAGCGGCCGGTGCCGTCCACGTGCCGGGTGCCGGTGGTGCCGGTCGTGGTGTCGCGCCAGGACAGTTCGTACGAGCCGCCCGCGTGGTACTCCGGGAGGGGCGCCCAGCGGGCGGGGTCGTCCAGGCTGCGGCCGATCTCGACGACGTTGCCGTTGTCGAGCTTGCGGGTCTCGCGCACGACACGGCCGTACTGGTCGATGTCGATCCAGTTGCCTCCGGTCGGGTTGAGACGGACACCGGTGGTCTGCGTGCCGTCGGCGGCGGTCTGGGTCCAGTGGCTGACCCGGTGCAGCGAGTCGCCCGCGAACAGGTCGCGGAAGAAGCCGTCGAACGGGCTGCGGCCGGCCGCGCTCTTCCACAGGAACGCGGGCGGACGCATCTCCGAGAACCGTCGCACCGTCAGGCTGCCACCGTCCGACAGCGTCTCCAGGCTCTTGACCTGGGCGTTCGCCAGGCCGTGGCCGGTGTACGCGCCCATGTCGATCCGGCCGCCGGCGGGCGCGTAGCCCGGTACCACGGAGAACTCCTGGTACATGCGGGAGCCGTGGACACCGCCGAACGGCCAGGTCGAGCCCCGGCGTTGGGCGACCGACTCAAGACCGGTCACCTGGTCGAGGAAGGTGTCCCGGAAGCCGACGTGGTCCCGGTTCCAGTGCCGGGTGCCGGACAGCGACTCGGTGCCGTCCTTGGCGAAGCGCTGCCAGGTCCACTCGCCGCCCGGGCCCTTCTCGGCCCGGACCAGACCGCCGTCACTCGCCTTGGTGTACGTCCGTACGTCACCGGAGTTGTCCAGCAGGCGGCGCCAGGAACCGGAGGGCACGTCGTGGAAGGTGCGCATGTCGGGGTCCCCGATGCGCCGACCGTGCCGGAACACGTCGCCGGAGGCGTCGAACTCGGTCCAGCGGGCCTGCCCGAAGCGGTCCCGGGACAGGTGCAGGACATTGCCGTTCTTCAGCGTCTCGCGTTCGAACAGCGTGACCTTGCCCGGGTCGGCGCCGGTGAGCCTGAACCGGCCGGTGCCGGACCGCTCCACGCTTGCGGTGTCGAAGCGGCCGGTGAACGCGGTGCCCGAGGTGTCGGTGCGGACGGCCGTGCCGGAGACATGGTCGATCTTCCAGAGGTCCCCGGTGGGGACGCCGCCCTTGCCGCGCACCGCGACCGTCTCCTCCAGCAGGGTGCCCGCCGGGTCGAACACCGTCCGCTCCAGAGGGTGGGCGCCCGAACCGGTGGGCACCAGCGCGATGCGGCCCTCGTCCAGCAGGTCGACACGGACGCCGGTGAGCTGACGCCCTGCCGGGTCCAGCACCTGGGGCACGCTGCCGGGGGTGCCGACGTCGAAGCGGAGGACGCCCCGGTCGGCGGGCAGCCGTACGTCCCGCAGGGCGGCGACCCCGTCGGGGCCGTAGTGCCACGTGGTCCGCCCGGCGGCGTCGGTGAGGCTGAGTCCGCCGTGTACGTCGGTGCTGGGGGCGAGGGTGAAGCCGTCCGCCGTGCGGGTGCCCACGAAGTCGAGCGAGTCGGGAGTCCAAGGACCGCCGTCCGTCGCCGCGCGGCCGGTGACACCGACCGTCAGTCCGTCCAGTTCGCCCGGGCCGCCCCTGAGGACCACCTCCTGGTAAGGGAGTCGGTGCGTCTGGTCGGTCAGCCGCGGTTGTTCGCCGGGCAGTTCGGGACGGAGCTCGAAGCGGTCCGGCGAGGCGGCCGTGCCGTCGTCGGGCCGCGGGAGGCGGGGCAGGTCCGGTGACGGGGCGGCGTGCGGGTCGAGCGCCCTGGTCGGGAAGCCGAGGGCGTTCGCGGTGTCGGCCAGGTGGGCGGGGGTACCGCCCGGGGCCGTACGAAGGCCCGTCGCCTCGCCGAGCGTGAGGTCGAAGATCCGCGCCAGGTCGATGTCGGCGAGCGCGTCGCCCTCGGGGACGAGGGGGAGACGGCCGCCGTCGTCGGCGCCGTCGCCGATGCGGTTTCCGAGATCGTTTCCGAGATCGTTCCCGAAGTCGTCGAGCCTGGTCGGTGGGGTGTCGGGGGCCGTTTCGGTGAAGCGCAGGAAACCGGAGCCGTCCGGGTCGGGCAGGTCGCGCAGGGCGAGGCGACCGGTGTGGTCGAAGTGGAAGCGGGAGCCGGTGACCGAGTCGGTCACCGTGAAGCCTTGCGGCAGCCGTTGGGAGAGCGTGCCGCCCACGGGGTCGAGACGGAAGGAACCGGTGAGGTTCTGCGGGCCGGTCAGTTCCAGGACCCGTGTAGCGGTACCGCCCGCTCCGGGGGTCGTCGTCACCTTGACCCCCAGGCCGGACGGACCGTCCAGTCCCGGCAGCGTGAGGGGCAGCTCGCGCGAGTGCGTCAGGCCACCGGGTTCGAAGCGCCACACCGCGACGGGACCGTCCGGGCCCGGCAGGGGCACACGTACGGTCAGTTCGCCCAGGGCGCCGGAGGCGTCCCGGACCGGCGTGACGGCGGCCCCCGGGACGGGTGCTCCGTCCGGGCCGGTCACCCGGATCGGACGGAGGGCGTCGTCGGTGAAGCGCAGCGAGAAATCGGTGCCGGTCAGCGGCAGTTCCCGGTGCTCCAGGCGCCCCGCGGCGTCGAACTGCCAGCGCACGCCGCCCTGTGGGTCGGTGGCGGTGAATCCACCGCCCTCCCGCACGGTGACCGAGGCATCCGGCAGCCGCGCCGGTCCGCCCTGGGCGGTGAAGTCCAGCACCTCGACGCGGACCGACGCCGGGGCGACGTCGGTCGCCGGGATCTCCGTGACGCGCAGCCGCAGCCCGGCCACGTCGTCCAGCCCGGACAGGGGAACCTCCCGCACCGAGGGCACGGGTGGGGGCCTGCGCCTTATCTCACTCTCCCAACCACCGATACCGACGGTAAGCGAGGTTCACGCCACACTCTTGAAAAAAGAAACAAAA
>NZ_JARGEE010000364.1:0-9246 GCF_033794485.1 Streptomyces sp. MB09-02B | reverse complement strand
GGTCGATAGGGGTGGAGGACGGAGCGGGGGTGGGGTCCGCTTCCGGTTCGCCGGGCGGCGGCGTGGGCCGACTGTGGTCCTCGGCACCAGGCTTCAGGGGCGGACCGGGTTCTCCGGAACCGCCGAGGCAGATGTCGGCCTGCTCCGCGGCGGCATGGGGCCGAGCGTGATCGACCTCGACGCGACCGCCCTGGCTGGCAACGATCCGTACGAGCGCGTCCGCGACGACCTCGGCGCGGATGTCGTAGGGGATGCGCAGCCGGACGACATGCCCCGCGAGGGTGTCGCTGTGGCCGTAGGGGAGAGCATTCTTTGCGCCCTCGTCGCCCTCGTCGTCGCCCTGGCCCTGGATCCGGCGCACCAGGGCGACGAATGCGGCCTGGTCGAGGTGGATGTTGAGGAAGCCGGGCCCGGTGATCTCGACGGCGGCGACTCCCTCGGTACTGCTGAGGTGGGGACGCAGTATCTCGGCGACCTGCAGGGGAGGCCGACCGGCGGGTCGGGCCAGCTGCAGGGCGATGTTCGTCGCGTAGTCCCCGCGCCCCCCGGGACCGGGCGGTGTGACGACGGCGCGTGCGGGCACCGCCACGCTCAGCTCTCCCTCGTCCACAGCACGACGCACCGCGCGCAGCACGGTGCGGGAGAGCTCGACGGGGGTCACGGGGACAAGGGTATGGGAGGAGGGGGGTGGATATGCGAGCCGGTTTACCTCGGGGTCCGCGATGTGGACGGCCGGGGCAGCCCGCGAGGGTGGACATCAAGGGAGGTCCCTGAGATGCCGGACTCCCCACACCCGACTCTCCACACCCGACTCTCCACACCCGACTCCTGCCGCCTGCCGCCTGCCGCCTGCCGCCTGCCGCCTGCCGCCTGCCGCCTGCCGCTGGAACGCCTCGAAGTCAACTTCCGGTACGGCCGGCGCGCTGTGCACACTCGGGATGGTCGCCCCCGTGGCCCACACCGCTGGCCGTGGACCCGCCGGAGGCGGAGGGGGGAGCCATGGCCGCGCCGGAGGCGGCGGTGGACGTTGCAGTGGACGTTGCGGTGCCGGAGCCGACGCTGGTGGGAGTGGCGACGGCACCGTCGGCTCCGTTGCCGACGCCGTCCGACGCCGCCTCACCGCTCCCGCCCCGCGCTTGCTCGACCAACTGCCTTACCAGGGCGACGAGTTCACTCGGCTCGAAGGGCTTGGCGAGGAACGCGTCGACGCCGACGTCGAGCCCGGCCTCAACCTCGTACTGGGTGCAGGCACTGACGATGGCGAGCGGAAGGCGCCGCGTCCGCGGGTCCCCGCGGAGCTGGGCGGCGGTACGGAGACCGTCGAGCCGAGGCATGACGACGTCGAGGGTGACGAGGTCGGGTCGCACCTGATGAACGACGTCCAGGCACTCGGCACCATCGGCCGCGGTCACCACCTCGAAGCCCTCCAGCTCGAGGTTGACCCTGATCAGCTGCCGGATGACCTTGTTGTCGTCTACAACAAGCACCCGGCCGGACGCGCCTGGCACAACTCGAGAGTAGGTCGGCACCCACCGCCGCGTCCGGGTTTTCCCCACTTCCACCCCCTGCGGGCGGTCCGGGGCCACTCAACCCCGCCTCCACCCCCGCAAAACCCGTTCATGATCTCCCTAGGAGAGCTGGTAGGGTTCTACCCGTCGCCGCCGAACAAGGCCCGACACGCCCCCGTAGCTCAGGGGATAGAGCAACGGCCTCCGGAGCCGTGTGCGCAGGTTCGAATCCTGCCGGGGGCACTCCGGACCAAGGCCCTGACCTGCAGAAATGCAGATCAGGGTTTTTGTGTTCACGCCAAAACGCACACGGTCTTTTGACCGTTGCTCGTTTCCGGCCCCGTACCGCCGCGAACAAGAAGGCCGCCCCTCTCGGTTGACGGATTTCCGCAGGTCAAAGCCGCCTCTCGAGACGCTCGGCAGCCACATTGACGGCAAATTTCCGAACCTGGCGCGGATCTGGGGATACACGTGGTCTTCACGCCGAGAGCCGCTTCTGACCTGCCTGAATGTGGCTGACGTCACACGGAAACGTAAGCGGTCTGGTGGGTCGTTGCTCGTTGGCCTCAGCACTTGGCCAGCACTTCACAGGACGCAATCGTCCGCCGCGACGGAACAACTGATCTAGCTCGCCGGGGTATGGCTGGGTGACGCGCCACCGACGGCAGGCCCGCTGGCCGAAGAGGAAGAGAGCCGTTCCGAAGGCGGGCCGACTGACCCACAGCCGCTTCGGCGTCAGGGGAGGGCGAGTAGGGTGACGAACCCGCAGGTGGGCGCGCCACCTGAGCCGCCTGCCTGATCAGCTGCGGGGGTTGGATGCCTGCCCCGAACTGCGCCATCGCAACTCATCCGCGCCTTCGGCGACATGCTGACCCAGAAGACCGATGTCCTCCTGCCAGCCTGGAGGCTATCGCGGCGGATCTGCCCGGACTGACCGGCTTCGCCCGCGGACTGACCGGCGACCTCGATGCCGTCACCGCCGGGCTCGCGCTCCGCTGCGGCTCTGGCGGCACGGAGGGCGCCGTCAACAGAATCAAGATGTTCAATAGGCATCTGTTTGTCCAGCCGAGTTCGGTCTATTCAGGAAGATGATCCTGTTTCCGTGACCGACCCTGACGGCTCCCCCGCGCTCGCTGAAAGAGCCCAATACAAAGCAACGCCGCAGGGGCGTCATCCCGCATGTGAGGATGCCATGGTGGGAGACGGGAGGCGCCCGGTATGGCAATCGAGTGGGATCGGCTCGGACAGCCGAGTTTCGACCGTCACGTCGAGGCGCTGCTGTACCGCATGTTCGACGGCAGCAGTGGGCGCGTGATCGCCGTCAACGGCCGTGGCGGTGACGGCGGCATCGATGTACAGGTCACCACCGACGCCGGCCTGCGGATCTTCCAGCTGAAGTACTTTCCCGACGGATTTCCCGGATCTCTCAAGAGCCGCAGGACCGCGATCAAGAAGTCCTTCAAGCGGGCCATGCAGCACGAGCCGGTGGAATGGACGCTCGTGGTGCCGTGCACGCTGACCACGTCCGAGCGGACCTTCGTGAACAACCTTCCCAACGGCCAGCCTGTGACGGTGTCCGTCCTGGACCGGACAGGTCTCGACGGCGGCTTCGCCGAACACGCGGACCTGGAGGCCAGCTTCACCCGCGACCAACTACGTGAGGCGGCACGGGACTTCAACCAGGAGCAAGCTCTGCTGCTCGGGGGAAACGATCTCGTCGACCGGGTCCGCGCCCTGGGCAGGCGGGCAGACAACATCGACGCTGACTGGACGTGGGACTTCGCCCGCCGCGGCAAAAGCGTGATCAGGACGCTGCGTGCGAAGCACCCCCTGGCCCACGAGGTCAGCCCCATCATGTTGCGCGTTACGGGGCGGACGGACGCGATGAGCACCGATCTCACCGCAGCGATCACCCGGACGCTGGGGTTCGGCATCGCCGAGGAAGTCATCCTCCCCCCGGCGGCAGTGGAGAGCTTGACGATCGACGGCCCGGCCTGGCTGTCGGAGACCGTCACCAGCCCCATGCTGGTCTGGAAGCCCGTGCCGACTGCCGCAGGTGCTGGAACTCCTGTCGAGGTCACCTTCCTGGACACCGGCGGTGCGGTGGCCGCGCGCTATGCGGGCCGGCTCAACACCATCGGCTCCGGCGGCCTGGGCGCCTCGATCGACGCCGACATCTACGGTGCCCGGCTGCAGATGATGCTGCCTTTCGACAACACCGCGGCCGCCACGTTGCGCTACTCCTTCGACCTGGAAGGCCGCGAACCAGCCGAAGCGATCAAGATCCTTCGGCTACACCAACGGCTGCTCCGGGGCGGCGACCTACGAGTCACTGTCAACGGCCAGCACGGCGGTTCGGGAATGCTCCCTTCCACGGAGACTGCCGACGACATGCGCCAGGTGGAGCGCCTTCTGCTGTATCTCGCTGATCTGGACGTCGTACAGCGCCACTGTGAGGCATACTTCCCGGCCCCCCTCACATACACGGCCCAGGAGCGCGTTGACCTCCGCGTGGCCCGACTTCTCATCGAGGGACGGTGCGTTGCCCACCCCTACGCCCGGACCCTGACCTTGACCCTCAACGGCCAGGACGATCCGACGGCGCGCCGCCTCCTGAGCGTTGAGCCGCAGGCCCTACGGATAAGCCCACCCGGCCATGAGGTCACCATCGGCGGCCGAACCCTCGACATCGGTCCCGTCCACCTCTTCCACACCCGCCTGACTATCGAAAACGCCCGCGAGGCGTTCGCCGCGCTGCGCAATGGCCAAGGAGCGGGCAAGAAGATCGTGCTCCGCCCGGACCACGGCGAGCACTTCCGGGTCTTCCTTGCTGGCAGCAACGACCACGGCCAACCGCTGGCTCCTACGCCCCTGGGCTTGGACGGTCTCACTGAACCGAGGTGAGGCGAGGCAACGGCGTACGGAGGAACGATGGCAGTACACACCGGCAAGAACTATGAGCGCCAGATCATGCGCCACTTGACGGAGCAGGACAAGGACGTGGTCTTCGAGCTTGATATCAAGATTCCGGCGCGTGTGACCGGAGACCTGCGTCAAATCGACGTGTGGCTGCCCAGGTCCCGCGAGATCATCGAATGTAAACATCACGCCCGGCCTGTGGATGTCGGCGTCATCGACTCTCTCATCGGCAAGATTGATGACGTGGGCGCATCGAGCGGGAGAGTCTTCAGCCACAGCGGATTCACCAGGGCCGCAAGAGCACGAGCGGCGAAATCCGGTATCGGATGTGAGACGTTGGCATTTGAGGACACTTACGATGTGTATCCAGAGCGGAGCGGCAAAGGCTACTACTTCGGCGACTACATCGACCTGTGTCTTGCTTCGACAAGCCAGTGCGACAGCTATGGGCGCATCAACTACGCAGACGGGGACGGCAACGACTGGCCAGTCTGCGTCGGTCACAGTGTCGATTGGCATAACAAGCAGATGCACAGTTTCATTTCTTACGTCCTTATGACCCATTACCTGGGCCGGCCTCCGGCAGAAGAGGCCGTTGCGTTCTTCTTCGAAGAGTACGGGAAGCGGTTTGAAGCGGGCCTTGAGTGGCGTATCGATGAGGGCGAGGTCTCTCGCATCGCCTTCGCCGTGTAATTCCCGGGCGCGCAGGGCGGCGGGGGTATGGGCACGGTGAAGTCAATGCGGGACCCTGGGTGTTGGCCTGGCCAGGTCGGGACTCCTCCGCTGGCATATTTCCGCAGCTCAACGATCCGCGACTGGGCGTTTGATGGTCTCACTCCCCAGCAAATATTGACCGCACCTTGTCGTGGGCATCAGGAGGGTCGCCCATCGAGAACATCCCGCGTGACCTGCACTGATGCCTGCGCTGGCTCGCCTTCGCCCGTCAGAAGACCACCGAGGGCGTCACCCTCGCCCGCGGCCTGCTCAGGGGACGGACACGATTGCCGCCGAACTGGCCGCGAACCTCGCCGACCTCGCCTCCCGCGCGAACTCCGCACGAGCACGGTGACCGACACCGACACCCGACGCTCCCAGCCCTACCGGGAACGGGCCGCCGCTCAGCGCGCCCATCTGGGGCTGCCGCTGCTGCCGGCCACCACGATCGGTTCCTTCTCGCAGACAAGCGAACTGCGCACCGCACGCGCCGACCGGCGTGCGGGCAGGATCGACACGGTCGGCTGCGAAGAGCGCGTCAAGGCCGAGATCCAGGAGGTGATCTTCTTCCAGGAGAAAACTGGCCTGGACGTCCTCGTCCACGGCGAGGCCGAACGAGACGACAAGGTCCAGTACTTCGCCGAACAGCTCACCGGCAATCTCGCCACCCGGCACGGCTGGGTCCAGTCCTACGGCACCCGCTACGTCCGCCCGCCGATCCTCGCCGGCGACATCTCCCGTCCTGAACCGATGACCGTGCGCTGGACGGCATACGCCCAGTCCCTCACCGACCGGCCGGTCAAGGGCATGCTCACCGGCCCGGTCACCATGCTCGCCTGGTCCTTCGTCCGCGACGACCAGCCTCTGGCCGACACCGCCCGCCAGGTCGCCCTCGCCCTGCGCGACGAGGTGAACGACCTGGAGGCTGCAGGGACTTCGGTGATCCAGGTGGACGAGCCCGCGCTGCGCGAGACGCCGCCGACCGCCCGGCCTATCTGGCCTGGGCGACCGAGGCGTTCCGGCTCACCACGAGCGGGGTGCGACCGGACACCCAGATCCACACCCACATGTGCTACGCCGAGTTCGGCGACATCGTCCAGGCCATCGACGACCTCGACGCCGACGTCATCAGCCTGGAAGCCGCCCGCTCCCACATGCAGATCGCCCGCGAACTCGCCTCGCACGGCTACCCGCGTGAGGCCGGGCCCGGCGTGTACGACATCCACTCCCCCGCGTGCCCAGCTTGGAAGAGGCGGCCGGACTCCTGCGCACCGGCCTCGGAGCCATTCCCGCCGAACGGCTCTGGGTCAACCCCGACTGCGGCCTGAAGAGCCGCGCCTGGCTCGAGACCCGGGCCGCACTGAAGAACCTAATCGGCGGGGCCCGCACCGTCCGCGCAGAACTCTCCGCACGCTGACGGCAAGCCTGCCGGCCGGGGAGGAACCGCTTGCCGTCCTCCCCGGCCTCGGCATCGGAGAAGGCATCAACCCCATGTCTCTCGGTACCCCTAACACAAGGCCGGACAGCAACGATCCGGCTGGCTGTCCCGCCTGTCCGCACGGTTACCTCGCAGGGCGTTGGGCTTGGCTTGGACTCTGTGGCTCCCCCGCGGCTGCCAGATCGTCTGCGCTACGGTCGAGTGCTGTGGAGAACACTGCGAAACTGGCGGTCCTCATCGACGCCGACAACGCCAAGCCCTCGGCCCTGGAAGAGCTGCTGGCGGAGGTCGCCAAGTACGGGACCGCCCACGTCAAGCGTGCCTACGGTGACTGGACCGGAACCCATCTGAAGGGCTGGAAGGACCAGCTGTTGGCCCAGTCGATCCAGCCGATCCAGCAGTTCGCCTACACCACCGGAAAGAACGCCACCGACTCCGCCATGGTCATCGACGCCATGGACCTGCTGTACTCGGGGCGCTTCGACGGGTTCTGCATCGTCTCCAGCGACAGCGACTTCACCCGCCTTGCGGCCCGAATCCGCGAGTCCGGCCTGACCGTGTACGGCTTCGGGGAACGCAAGACGCCCAAGCCGTTCGTCGCGGCATGCGACAAGTTCATCTACACCGAGAACCTCAAGAGCGCCACCGCCCCGGCTGAGGCGAAACCGGCGGCGCGAGCCACCGCGGTCAAGCTGAAGGGCGACACCGCACTGGTCAACCTTCTTCGCCAGGCAGTGGAGGCAGCCTCCGACGACGACGGCTGGGCCCACCTCGCGAACGTCGGCCACATCATCACCAAGCAACGCTCCGACTTCGACTCCCGTACCTACGGCTACACCAAGCTCAGCGACCTCTTGGCCGCAACCACGCTGTTCGAGATGGATCGCCGCACTCCTGGCGGCGGGAAGACGACCGTCATCTACGCCCGCGACAAACGCCACACCGGTAACGGTCCCAAGCAGGCCATGCCAGAGGACTGATCTTCCGGCGCTGCTCAAACCCCCTGTCGCCGCCTGCGGTGTCCGGGTCCACCGACCGGTACACCATTGAAGGGCGGTCAGGGTGCCGTCGCGGAGGCGACGGCGGCATCCGAACTGCCCCGACCCGCGAAGTCAGCGAGGTAGATCAGCCGTTTGCGGCTGGTGATCCTGTTGGCTCATTCCCAAGCTGACTGTGCAGGTGGCGAGGGCGGTGGCGGCACGGGGCGCGCACCCGCGTCAGCCACCTTGCCTGCCTCGACCTCTCCCTCACCGCTTGGTCGGACAAGCCAGTACCTGTCGCAAATGACGGTATTCCCTACGATGTGCCGGGCGGTACGTGTCGGCTGGGCGAGACGTACACCGACGGTTGCCATGGGACTGTCGGCGTACCGTCTGGATCCAGGCCGTCCGGCCACAGTCTGTTGAATACCGCAGGCATCACCGCCAGGCGAGACAAGGCGTAGGTGTCACCCTGGTCGGCGGCCTGCCGGGCCAGGATCTCGGCGCCCTCCCGGTCCCCGGCGTCCTCCTGTATCACCGCCAGGCGGGCCAAGGCGTAGGTGCTGCCGTGGTCGGCGGCCTGCCGGAGAAGGGCTTTGGCGCCCTCCCCGTCCCCGGCCTTGTCCCGCATCTCGGCTAGGTGGTCCAGGGTGTTGGTGTCGCCGTGGTCGGCGGCCTGCCGGGTCAGGATCTCGACGCCCTGCCGGTCCCCGGCCTCCTCCCGCATCTCCGCCAGCCGACCCAGGGTGTAGGTGCTGCCGTGGTCGGCAGCCTGGTAGGCCAGGGATTCTGCGCTTCCCGGTCCCCGGCCTCCTCCCGCATCTCCGCCAGGAGTTGCAGGGCGTCGGTGTTGCCCTGGTCGGCGGCCTGCCGAAGAAGGAGTTCGGCGCCTTCCCGGTCCCCGGCCTCCTCCCGCATCTCCGCCAGGAAGCGCAGGGCGTCGCTGTTGCCGTGGTCGGCGGCCTGCCGAAGAAGGAGTTCGGCGCCTTCCCGGTCTCCGACCTCGTCTCGCATGATCACCAGGCGGTACAGGACGCTGGGGTCGCTGTGGTCGATGGCCTGCCGGAGAAGGAGTTCGGCACCTTCACGGTCCCCAGCCTCCTCCCTCATCGTCACCAGGAGGGATAGCGCGTCGGTGTTGCCGCGGTCGATGGCCTGCCGGAGAAGGAGTTCGGCACCTTCACGGTCCCCAGCCCTCGCCCTCATCACCGCCAGGAGGTACAGGGCGCCGGTGTTGCCGTGGTCGATGGCCTGCCGAAGAAGGAGTTCGGCGCCTTCCCGGTCTCCGACCTCGTCTCGCATCATCACCAGGAGAGACAGGACGCTGGGGTCGCTGTGGTCGATGGCCTGCCGGAGAAGGAGTTCGGCACCTTCACGGTCCCCGGCCTCCTCCCTCATCTTTGCCAGCCGGTACAGGGCATCGGTACTGCCGTGGGTGGCAGCGCGGTGGCGGAGGTGGTGGGCCCACTGCAGGCGGTGCCGGCTCTCGGCCGCTTGGGCGAGGTTGTTCAGGTCGTCGGGGTGGGTGAGGTGAGCGTGTGCGGCGTGCCAGAAGGAGGCGGGTGGGCACAAGTGCTTGCGGGTGGTGCGGCCGTGTTGGTCGAGGTAGTCGGCGAGCCGGAACTGCATTCCCGCCGCCTGCGGAGTGACAGCCGCCGCGGCCACGGTGGGGGCGGGTGGGCGCAGT
>NZ_JARGEE010000363.1:0-9258 GCF_033794485.1 Streptomyces sp. MB09-02B | reverse complement strand
GAGCGTGCGGGGCACGGCCTTGCCGGCCGGTCCTCCGGCGACGGGGTCCTCGGCCTGCGGCAGGGCGGGCTTGCGCCAGGCCGCCTGGGCGACGGCGGGCACACCCGATGCCTGTATCAGTGTCGCGGTCAGTACGGCGGCCGTGGCCGTGGCCACCAGGCGCCAGGGCCGGCGCGTTCTCCGGCGTGGTCCGGTCTTCATCGCTTGTGGTTTTCCTCCCGTTGAGTACTCCGCGGGCAGCGGGGAGCCGCGCACGGCGGAGTGGGGCACACCGGGCCAGGCCGGGGCCGACCGCGTACGGCGGTCGGCCCAGGCCCCCTGGCCGAACCGGTCAGTCGCCGCTGGGAACGGCGGTCTCCACGCCCGGCATGCCGACGGCGAGGTGGTCGATCTGGGTCTCGGTCAGCGCGCCCTGGAAGACCCAGACGTCGGAGAGCGAACCGGGGAAGTACTGGCCGGACGTCGTGCCCGTCGTGTCCCGGCCGAGCTGCAGCGTCTTCGCGGCCTTGTACGTCAGCACGTCGTCGGCCCACGAGACGGTGTCGGCACAGCCCGCGTCGTCCTGCACCCCGTCCTCGTCGGTGTCGGCGCAGGCCGTCTCCTGGAGTTCGCCGTTGACGTAGAGGCGCACCTCCTTGGAGAAGCCGTCGTAGACGAGGGCCAGGTGGTTCCAGTCGGTGGGGCTGTAGAACATGCCGTTGCCGACGTCGGAGACCGCGGCGGTGTCGCTGTCGGAGTCGGCCGTGGCGATCCGCCAGCGGCCGGGATCGGTGTCCGGGGTGGCGCTGGGTTCGTACCGCACCGCGAACGCGCTCTTCCTGGCTCCCGGAGCGCTGACGACGGTGACCGGACCGGTCGGTGTCGCGGCCGCCTGGACATAGGCACTGACGGTGAAGCTGGCACCGGTGTCGACCGGCACCACGGGGGCTGCCGCGTAGTCGTTGGTGCCGTCGAGGGTGACCGCGCCGTCGACCCAGCCCGAGCCCGTCTGAGCGCCGTTGTGGAGGGTCATGGCGTTGGCCGACGACGAGGCGTCCGGCGAGGTCAGCGGGGTGCCGGCGGCCGTCTCGAACTTCCAGCGGCCCTTGACCACCGCGCGCTGCTTGAACAGCTGCTGCACCTCACCGGCGGACACCGGACGGTCGAAGAGCCGAACGTCGTCGATCTGACCGGGGAAGAACGAGGTGGGAGTGCGCTCGAAAGCGCTGGCGCCGATCTGCACCGCGCCCCCGGCGTACCAGGTGGTGGTGGTCGCGGTGGTGCCGGCCAGGGTTCCGTTGACGTACAGCGAGAGCTTGTCGGCCACGGTGTCCTGCACACCGACGAGGTGCGTCCACTCACCGCCGTACGCCGTGGTGCCCTCGGGCTGCATGGCCCGCACCACCGTGGAGTCGCCGGTGTCGGCGCTGTGCTGGTTGAACACCCAGCGGTCGTAGGCACTGGAGTAGTAGAGCTCCGGGCCCGTCACCGTGGTGCCGATCTGCGAGGCGACCGTGGCGGCGTGGTTCGGCTTGGTCTTCGGCAGCTTCACCCAGGCCGAGACGGCGTAGCTGTACGACGTGTTGATGTGCGGGCCGCTCGTGATGGCGTAGTCGTCGGTTCCGTCCAGGGTGAGGGCGTTGCCGTCCACCCCTGCGGAGCCTGTCGCGGCGCCGCCCTTGAGGACCGCCGGGTTCACGTCGGCCCGGCCGCTCAGCGCGGTCGCGTCGGCCGCGTCGTCCATGTGGAAGACCGCTCGGGCCGGACGGCCCGCGCCGATCGAGTTCGAGCCGTAGAGGGTCGACACCTCGGCCGCCGACAGCGGCTTCTCGAAGGTCTTCACCTCGTCGATGGTCCCGGGGAAGAACGAGGTCACCGCGCCGTTCAGGTGACTGCCGCCGATCATCATGCCGCGACGGGCGTTCCACGCCGTGCTGTAGGCCGTGGACCCGGCCAGTGTGCCGTTGACGAACAGCTTCAGCTGCTTCTCACCGGCGGCGTAGACACCGACCAGATGCGTCCACTCCCCGGCCTTGGCCCCGCCCGCGGCGGGCTGCATGGCCCGGACGGGAGTGGCGCTGGTGCTGTCCGAGCTGTACTGGTTGAACACCCAGCGGTCATAGCCCTTGGAGTAGTACAGCTCGAAGCCCGGCGCGTTGTTGCCCCGCTGAGAGGCGACCACCGCCCCGTTCGCGGGCATCGCCGACAGCTTCACCCAGGCCGACACCGAGAAGCTCACATCGGTGTTGATGGTGGCGACGTCGGTGGCGGCGTAGTCGTCGACACCGTCGAACTGCACCGCCGTGCCGATCTTGCCCTCCACGTTCGGCGTCGGTCCGCCGGACAGGGGCGCGGTCTGCTCGGGCGCGCCGCCCGCCGCCTGGGTCGCGCCGGACGCCTCGTCCATCGACCAGTTGGCGCGCTCCAGCTGTCCCGCCTTCACACGGAACTGGTAGGTGCGGATCTCGGAGCCGTTGCCGGCGGCGTCGAAGGAACGGGCGGTGAAGGTGTTGAGGCCCGGCTTGAGCGGCAGTACCGGGACGGTCTTGGCCGCGCCGCCCGAGGTGGGAACCGTGTTGGCGGAGACCGGGTCGCCGTTGATGCCGTACCAGTACTTCGTCACGTCGGAGACGGCCCCGGTGATCACGAAGTTGCCGTACTGGCCCACTCCGTCGTACCAGGGGTCCTCGGGGTCCTCCGGGTTGGACGCCGGGTAGATGCCGGAGGAGATCGTCGGGGCCTTCGGCACGCTCGTGTCGTACACGAAGTAGCAGGAGGTCGCGTCACCCGTGTACGACCAGGGCGAGGACTGGGCCCCGTCGTTGGAACGGACGTACCAGTTGATCGTCTTGTTCTTGGGGAGGGTGGACGGCAGGGTGATCGAGAAGTCCGAGCCGGACTTCTTCGCCCCCGTCAGCCCCGACCTCCAGCGGGTCACCGAGCCCTTGCCGTCACCGGTGTCCCAGCTCGCCGCGAACTCGACCTTGACGGTGTCACCGTCGGGGTCGGTGATGTCGTTCGCGTAGATCTTGCCCAGGGTGCGCACGCGCGCGGCGTTCTCGGGCTTCTTGCACGAACCGCCGTACTCCATGACCAGCTGCGACATCTTCACCTGCGGCGGCGGCCGGTTGTACTGCACCCGCAGGAAGGCGTCGTCCGAGAACCGCTTCCAGCCGTAGGCGTCGGACTCGCTGCCCGCCCGCAGGCCGAAGGTCATCGTCGACCACTTCTTGTCCGCCGCCAGCTGGATCGCGGACTTCACGTCGAACTCGGCGTCCTTCGCGGCACAGCCGGTGAACCCGTAGGCGAAGGAGGCCGTCCTGAGGTGGTCGATCCAGAAGCCGGACGCGTTCTGGGAGTTCCAGGTCGTCGACGAGGAGATGTCCTTGGTGCGCCACAGCTCCACGCTCCGGTCGGAGCAGGACGCCGACCAGGTGTTGCGGACCACGAACTCCGCCTGGAGCACGGTCCGGCCCGCGAACTTCGAGGTCGGGATGCGGTAGAAGAGCCGCTTGGTGTCGTGCGGGGCGCAGTAGGCCCAGTTGCAGTACCCGAGGCCCGCGTCCGAATCGCCGTTGAACTTCCACTGCGGCGACGACGCCCAGTACTTGGAGGCCATCGTCCACGCGGAGGCCTTCGGGGAGTACCACTGGGGGTCGATGAACACGGGGTACACCGTGTCCTCGCCCCGCAGTACGTCCGTGTCGGGCGTCAGCACCAACGCGTCCTGCGTGGCGGGGACGTCCACTCCGACGGGGGCCATGTTCGCGGACTCGGCGGCGACGGCCTCGGGGGTGTTCCCGCCGTCGTCGGCGGCAGCGGTGACGGCGGCAGCGGTGACGGAGGTCGTGCCGGTGGTCGCGGTGGTCGCGGTCGTGGAGCGCGGACCGGAGACCGACGACGCCTTCGAAGGGGCCCCGGCGGCGGACTGCGTCGCCGACTGTTCCGTGGTGTCGGACGCCTGGTCGCTGGAGTCCCACATCACCGGGCGGGGGGCCTCGAAGACCGCGCTCCCGGCACCCTCGTCGATCGCCGCCAGGCCGCCGTCGTCGGTCTCCTCGACCCGCATGCCGTCGGCGTCCAGCTTCAGGCGGAGCTCGTTCAGCTCGGAACTCTCCGCGGCCTCCGCCGACTTGACGACCAGGAGCTGGGTGAAGCCGTCCTGCTGCGCCGTCATCCGCAGATCCACGTCGGGCAGCACGTCCGGGTAGGTGACGGTGTTCCCGCTCAGCTCCGGGGCGGGCAGCTTCTCCGGCCAGGACAAGGCCAGTTCGCGACCGTTCTTCGTCATCCGCACCAGCGGGTCCGAACCGCCGCCCGAGAACGACAGCCCGACGGTGGTGGCCTTGGGCGCGACCGCTCCGTCGGCGGCGCGCGTGAGCGTGGTGTCGATGTCCCGCCACTCGCCGTCCACCCGCGTCCGCACCGGACGCAGATGCTCCCGGGCCTCCAAGCGGCCCTGCGGAGTGGCGAACACCTCGCTGCTCTCACCGCGCAGCGAGGTGATCTCCACCAGCTTGCCCGTGCGCTTGGCCCTGGCCAGCGCCCTGGTGTCCTCGCCTACTCCGTCTTCCCCGGTGCCGTCGGCCGTCCCGTCCGCACCGGCGGTTCCGGCGGCCTCGGCGGCGTCGACGGCCGAGGTTCCGGCGGTACCGCCGACCACTGCCATGGCGCCATCAGAAGTACCCGCCACCAGCGCCATGGCCGCGGCGAGCACCGCGCCGGCTGCGCGCAGCCGACGTCTTCCCCCGTACGTATTCATCTGTTTGTCCCCCGCCGAACGGCGTTGAGCTATGCCTGGAAATGTGCGATCAAGTGGTCGGTCGCACACACGATCAGGCCGCAACATACGAGCATCTCCGGCCTCTTAACCAGAGACTCACATGGGGACAAAACTCCGGAGTCTCCGCAATCAAGTGAAGTCAATGTGTGAAACACTTCACGTTTGGTCCGCGAATTGCCCGTGATTGGGAGTGTCTCTCCTCATCGCAACCGGAATCCGCCCCGCCGCCGCTCGGCGTACAACTTCCCTTGCCGTTCGGCCGGTTGGTTGCCGAGCGAAATCAGCTGGGGGGCAAGCGCGAGGGCGTGCGCCCGCGTTGCCTCCCGGGCCGCCCAGCAGGCGCGGACCGTGCCCTCGACGGCCTCCGGCGGATACCCGGCGACGATCTCCGCGCACCGCACGGCCGCCGCGACCGCGCCGCCGGGTTCCGTCACCTCCGACACCAGCCCCACCTCATGCGCCCGCCGTGCCGACATCCGCTCGGCGGTGCCCAGCAGAGCCATGCGCGCGGCCTCCCCGTACGGCATGCGCTGGGCCATCAGGACCGACTCGAAGGCGCTGACCATGCCGTAGGTGGTGTGGGGGTCGAAGAAGGTGGCGGAGGGGTCGGCGACGAGGAACTCCGACTCGCCCAGGAGGTAGAAGGCCCCGCCGCAGGCCATGCCGTTCACGGCGGCGATCAGGGGTTTCCAGCAGTCGTTGGACTTCGGGCCGATCCTGAGGAGGGGATCCTCGATCGCGTAGGGGGAGTTCGGCTGCGGGACGGCGTCCGCCGCGTCCCGGTCCAGGCCCGTGCAGAAGGCGCGCTCGCCGGCGCCGGTCACGACGACCGCCCGTACCGTGTCGTCGAACCGCAGTTCCCGCCAGAACAGGCGGAGTTGTTCCGCCGTCGGCAGGTCGATCGCGTTGAGTCTCTCAGGGCGGTCCAGGGTCAGCACCGCCACGCCCGTGGCCTTGTCCGTCGTCGTACGCAGGGTCACGGGCGCTCCAGTACCCATTGGGGGAGGCCGGTGGACGTGAACACCACCTGCACCTTGGCCCCGATCCGGATCCGTTCGGCCGGTACCGAGTCCAGTCGGGCGTCCGGCCCGCTCACCAGGTTGCCGACGAGGCGGATGCGCGGTGCGTCGGCCAGTTCGACCAGGACGACGTGGTACGGGGCCTGCTCGGCGTAGTCGGGGAGGAGGGGCGGGTGCGGGCGGACGTACGACCAGATGCGGCCCCGGCCCGTGACCCGGCGCCACTCGGCCGCGAAGGAGCGGCAGTGCGGGCAGCAGGGGCGGGGCGGGAAGCGGGGTTCGCCGCAGTCGGCACAGGCCTGGATCCGCAGTTCGCCCTGCGCGGCATAGCCCCAGAAGGGGGCACCGTCGTCGTCCACCACTGGTGTGAGCATCACAACTCCCGTCGGCCGATGGCTTGTTCAGTTGCGGAGCAGAAGCGCCGAGGTCGGTACCCCCTCGCCCGCCGTCACCAGACAGGTCGCCGCGTCCGGGACCTGGGCGGTGCTCGTGCCGCGCAGTTGCCGGACACCCTCGTTGATCAGGTTGAAGCCGTGCACATAGGCCTCGCTGAGGCCGCCCCCGGAGGTGTTGAGGGGGAGCCGGCCGCCCGTCTCCAGGGCGCCGCCCTCGGTGAACGCGCCGCCCTCGCCGCGCGCGCAGAACCCGTACCCCTCCAGGGACAGGGGGATCAGGGCGGTGAACGCGTCGTAGATCTGGGCGACGTCGATGTCGTCCGGGGTGAGGTCCGCGTGCTTCCAGAGGTGCCGGGCGGCGGTCCAGGCGGGGCCGGTCAGCGGGTCGTCGTTCCAGTAGTTGACCATGCCGTGGTGCTGGGCGGGCAGGCCCTGGGCGGCGGAGTGGACGTAGACGGGGGTACGGCGGCAGTCGCGGGCGCGCTCGGCGGAGACCACCACGCACGCCAGCGCCCCGTCCGTCTCCAGGCAGTTGTCGAAGAGGCACAGGGGTTCGCTGATCCAGCGGGAGTTCATGTACATCTCGCGGGTCAGCGGGCGCTCGTACATGATCGCGGCCGGGTTCTGGTTGGCGCGGTTGCGGCAGGCGAGGGCCACGTTGAAGAGGTGGTCGCGGGTGGTGCCGTACTCGTGCATGTGGCGGCGGGCCAGCATGGCTATCTCGTCGGCGGGACGGAGCAGGCCGTAGGGGCGGGTCCACTGGGCCGGGGTGGGGAGTTGGACCGTGGTGTTCTTCCACGGGCGCGGGCCGGAGCCGCGTTTGCGGGACCGCCAGGCGACCCCGACCGTGGCCTGGCCGGTGGCGATCGCGGCGGCGAGATGCGCGACCGTGGCGCACGAACCGCCGCCGCCGTAGCCGACCTTGCTGAAGAAGGTGAGGTCGCCGAGGCCCAGCGCCTTCGCCACCTCGACCTCGTCCGTCTCCTCCATGGTGTACGAGGCGAGCGCGTCGACCTCGTCCGGTGCGATCCCGGCGTCGTCGAGGGCGGCGAGGATCGCCCTGCACGCCAACGCCCGTTCGCTTTCCGGGAGTTGTCTGGCGAAGGAGGTCTGGCCGATGCCGACGATCGCCGTCGCGTCCTTGAGCACGGCCATGAGGCACACCTCCGCACAGGGTGGCGGAGCGCACCTCCGCACAGGGGCTGTTCGGCTGCTGACAGTGCGTCAGGGTACCGCTAATCTGACGGGTAGTCAGCTACGGGTTCGGTGCTGACGATCGGGCTCTTGAACACTGGTTCTCGGGTACGGAGGCCTGCGGTGAGCGGTGACATGGAGGGGCGGCGCGGTGATCTGGAGTGGGGGACCGTCCCGGGGCTGGTCCGCGCGGCGGCCCGGCGGTTCGCCGGCGTCGAGGCCGTCGTCGACGGGCGGACCCGGGTGTCGTACGCGGAGCTGGGCGCCCGCGTGGAGCGCGCGGCGGCCGCGTGCGTCGCGAACGGGGTGCGGATCGGCGACCGGGTCGCCCTCTGGGCACCGAACTCCCTCGACTGGATCGTCTCCGCGCTCGGCGCGGTCTCGGCGGGCGCGGTCCTCGTCCCGCTGAACACCCGCTTCAAGGGCGGTGAGGCGGCGGACGTGCTGGCGCGCAGCCGGGCGAAGCTGCTGTTCGTCACCGGGACGTTCCTCGGGACCTCGTACGTGGCCTCGCTCCGGCGCGCGGCGGGGGCGGACGGGGGGCGGCTGCGGGCGCCGGGCGCCGGGCACGTGTGCGAGCGCCCGGGACCGCTACCCGGCCTCCCGCACCTGGAACAGGTGGTGGTGCTCTCGGACGACGCCCCCGCCGACTTCCGCACCTGGAAGGACTTCCTCGCGAGCGGCGACGGCGTCACGGCCGAGGAGGTGCGGGCGCGGTCGGCCGGACTGACGGGCGACTCCCCCTCCGACATCATCTTCACGTCCGGGACGACCGGCCGCCCCAAGGGCGCGGTGATCACTCACGCGCAGACCCTGCGGGCGTACGAGGTGTGGAGCGCACTGGCCGGACTCCGGCAGGGCGACCGCTATCTCATCGTGAACCCGTTCTTCCACACCTTCGGCTACAAGGCCGGGGTGATCGCCTGCCTCATGCGGGGCGCGACGATGATCCCCCAGCCGGTGTTCAACGTGGAGACGGCGATGGCCAACGTGGCCGCCGAGCGGGTCTCGGTGCTGCCCGGCCCGCCGACCCTCCACCAGTCCCTCCTGGACCACCCCGCCCGCGACGACTACGACCTGAGCGCCCTGCGCCTGGTGGTGACGGGCGCGGCGGTGGTGCCGCTGCGGCTCGTCGAACGGCTGCGGACCGAGCTGCGCGTGGACACCGTACTGACGGCGTACGGCCTGTCCGAGGCGTCCGGCATCGTCACGATGTGCCGGCGCGGCGACGAGCCGTCGGTGATCGCGTCGACGTCGGGGCGGGCGGTCCCGGGGGCGGAGGTGCGGGTCGTCGATCCGCTGGGCGCCCCTCTGCCGCCCGGCTCCCCCGGAGAGGTCCTCGTCCACGGCTTCAACGTCATGCGCGGCTACTTCGAGGATCCCGCCGAGACCGCGCGCACGGTCACCGCCGACGGCTGGCTGCGCACCGGTGACATCGGCGTCCTGGACGAGGACGGCAACCTCCGGATCACCGACCGGGTCAAGGACATGTTCATCGTCGGCGGCTTCAACGCGTATCCCGCCGAGATCGAGCAACTCCTCGGCCTCCACCCGGACATCGCGGACGTGGCGGTCGTCGGCGTCCCCGACGCCCGCCTCGGCGAGGTCGGCAAGGCGTTCGTCGTACGCCGCCCCGGATCCCTGGTGACCGCGGACGACCTCATCGCCTGGTCCCGCCGGGAGATGGCCAACTACAAGGTCCCGAGAACGGTCGACTTCGTGGCCGAACTACCGCGCAACGCCGGCGGGAAGGTGGTGAAGGGGGAGTTGCGGGGGGCGCCGGCGCCCTTCTGAAGCACCCGAGGGCCGTGCGGCGGGGCGGAGTGCCTGCGGGGGGGGGCGGGCGGCCGGGGGGGGGGGGGGGGGGGGGGAAGCGGGAGGGAGGGGG
>NZ_JARGEE010000362.1:0-9267 GCF_033794485.1 Streptomyces sp. MB09-02B | reverse complement strand
GGCCGGGAGGACGTGGGAGGGGAAGGAGTAGCAGCCGAGCATGGCCAGGGGGTCGTCGGCGCGGGGGCCCACGACCGCGATGCGGATGTCCGGCGCCAGCGGCAGGACCCCGTCCGGGTTGTCGAGGAGGACCACCGACTCCTCGGCAAGGCGGCGGGCCAGGGCGCGGTTCGCCGCCGAGTCGAGGTCGATCCGGTCGACGGTGGCCGGCTCCGGGGCCCAGTCCTCGTCCAGCAGGCCCAGCTCGCACTTCTGGAGCAGGACGCGCTCGGCGGCGCGGTCGACGAGGGACTCGGGGATGTCGCCCGCGCGGACCGCCTCCACGAGCGGCTCGCCGTAGCAGCGCAGGGTGGGGAGTTCGACGTCGATGCCGGCGGCCAGGGCCGCGTGCCCCGCCTCCGCACGGTTTCCGGCCACCCGGTGGTTGGTCTCCAGGAAGCCGACGCCGAAGTAGTCGGAGACGACCGTGCCGGTGAAGCCCCAGTCGTCGCGCAGGAGTTCGGTGAGCAGCCCCGGGTCCGCCGAGACCGGGACGCCGTCCGTCTCCGTGTAGGCCGCCATCACCGAGCGGGCGCCGCCCTCGCGCAGGGCCATCTCGAAGGGCGGCAGGGTGACGTCCGCGAACTCCCGTACCCCGGCCCGTACGGGCGCGTGGTTGCGGGCGCCGACGGACGCCGCGTACCCGGCGAAGTGCTTGAGCGTGGTCACGATCCCGGCCGACTCCAGGCCGCGTACGTAGGCCGTGCCGACCGTGCCCACCAGGTACGGGTCCTCGCCGATCGTCTCCTCGACCCGGCCCCAGCGCGGGTCGCGGACCACGTCCAGCACGGGGGACAGGCCCTGGTGGATGCCGACGGAGGCCAGGTCGCGGCCGATGTGCCGGGCCATCTCCTCCACCAGCGGGGGGTCGAAGGTCGCGCCCCAGGCCAGGGGGACCGGGTAGGCGGTCGCGCGCCAGGCGGTGAACCCGGCCAGACACTCCTCGTGGGCGACGGCCGGGATGCCGAAGCGGCCCGCGGCCATGATGCGGCGCTGGGCGCGGGCCAGCGCCCGCGCGCCCAGCGCGGGGTCGACGGGGGCCGTGCCGAAGGCGCGGGTGAGCTGGCCGAGGCCCCGGGTGATCAGCTCGTCGAAGGCGAACGACTCCGACATGCCCTGCTCGTCCGGGGCGATGTCCTCACCGGTCGAGTCGCTCTTCACCCACACGCCGTACAGCTGCGCGGCCTTCTCCTCCAGGGTCATGCGGGAGAGCAGGTCCGCGACCCGGGCCGCTGCGGGCAGGGCCGGGTCTCGCCAGGGGGCGGTCATGGAACTCCTTCAGGGATTGGCGAGTTTCGGAAGATCGCGGGTGCCGGAACCGGTGGGTCACTTGCCGCCCACGCCCATCAGCCCGCCCACCAGCGCCCGTCGCGCCACCAGGTAGACGGCGAAGATCGGGATGCCGGAGAGGACGACCGAGGCGAGCAGGGCGGGGATGTTCACGCCGAACTGGCTGACGTAGTTGAACAGTCCGAGAGTGAGGACCCGGGGACCGTCGGACTGGGTGAAGATCAGCGGGAAGAGGAAGCCGTTCCAGGCCTGCAGCGCCGAGAAGATGACGACCGTGCTGATGCCGCCCTTGGCGAGCGGGATCGTCAGCTGGAAGAGCATCCGGAGCGGGGAGGCCCCGTCCAGGGCCATCGCCTCGTACAGGTCCTCGGAGACGTCCCGGAGGGTGCCCACCAGGACCAGGACCGAGACCGGCATCGCGAAGGCCGCCGTCGGGAGGATGACGGCCAGGAGGGTGTCGTAGAGATCGAGCTTGGCGATGAGCAGATACAACGGCACGACCACCGCCTGCGCCGGGATCGCCACGCCCAGGAGGAACAGGCGGAAGGCCGCGTTCGACCAGCGGTCGCGGGTGCGGACGGCCGCGTACGCGAGCGGGATGGACAGCGCCAGGACGATGCCCACGACCGACACCGCGACGATCGCCGTGTTGCTCAGGAGATGACCGAATCCGCTGGTCAGTACGGTGTTGTAGTTGTCGAGGGTGGGGTCCGTCGGCGGCTTGAGCGGGTTGCCCGTCAGGGCCTTGTCCGCCCCCGTGAGAGACGCCGACAGCATCGCGTAGATCGGGATCAGGACGATGACCAGCCAGACGAACGCGCCCAGGCCCGCCACCGGGTTGGCCCGCCGCGTCCAGTGCCTGCGGCGGCGGGGGGAGTGCGTCACCGGGCTTCCGTCCGGCTGCCGGGTCCTGGTCGGGCGCGCCAGTGTGTCGTGTGACATCCGTGCCGTCACATCCCTTCGCGGGTGCTGCGCATGGCGCCGAAGCCGGTCAGCCGGACCAGGACGAGGGAGAGGCCCGTCGCGGCGATGACCAGGAAGGACGCGATGGCGCTGGCGTAGCCGAAGTCGTACGTCTTGAAGCCCGCCTCGTACATCAGGTACGGCAGGATCGCGGTGTCCGTGCCGGGGCCGCCCTTGGTGAGGATCAGGACCGTCTCGAAGTACGTCAGCGAGCCGACGACCATCAGGACCGTGGACGTGGTGATCGTGTGGCGCAGCTGCGGGAGCGTGATCGAGAAGAACTGGCGGTAGCGGCCGGCGCCGTCGATGGCCGCCGCCTGGTAGAGGACCTCGGGGATCTGGCGGGCCCCGCCCTGGTAGATCAGGGTGTGGAAGGGGATGAACTGCCAGCCGCCGACGAACACGATCGCGAGGAACGCGCCGCTCTGCGAGCCGAGGGTGTCCTTCTGGATGATGCCGAAGTTCGGGTCGAGGAGGGCGTAGAACAGGATCGCGATGGCGGTGGAGGAGAGCAGGAACGGGACGAAGAAGACCGCCGAGAGGATCGCGCGGTTGCGCTGCCGGCCCGCCGCCCAGACGCCGAGGAGGAGGGCGACGACCGTCTGGAAGACCCAGCTGGCGACCGTCAGGACGACGGTCAGCCACAGGGACTGCGTCATCCGGGGGTCGTCGAGGAGCTTCTTCCAGTTGTCGAGGCCCACGGGCCGGGGGTCGCCGAGGCCGTCCCAGCTGGTGAAGGAGAGGTAGAGGGCCAGCGCCATCGGGACTACGGCGAAGAAGGTGAAGAAGAGGACGCCGGGGAGGGCCCAGGCGGCGTGCGGGCGGCCGGTGCGGGCGGTGCGGCCCGCACGGGCCGCCTGTCCTTTCCGTGCCGCCGGGGTCTTCTCGACCGTGACGGTCACTTCAGCCCCTTGCAGGCCGTCACGAAGTCGCTCGGCGAGGACTGGCCCGCGAACAGCTTGCCTATCTCCGTGTGCATCTTGGTGCCGAGGCCGTCGCCGAGCGCCTGGTCCCAGGAGAGCGTGAAGGCCGGGGCCTTCTGCACCATGTCGTACTGGAACTTCGCGTACTCGGGGTTGGGGGAGGAGGCGAGCAGCTCGGCCGCGTTCGAGGTGGTCGGCACGTCGCCGTTGTCGATGAGCGCCTGCGCGTACTCCTTCGACGCGCAGTCCCTGAGGAAGCCGACCGCGAGGTCCTTGTTCTTCGTACGGGCGTTGATCGACCAGTAGTTGGTGGGGTTGCCGACGACGTTGCGGACGTCGCCCGTGCCGCCCTCGACGGTCGGGAAGGCGGCCCAGCCCAGGTTGCTCTTGGCGAAGTCCGGGAACTTGCCGAGCTGCGTGGAGTACTCCCAGGAGCCCATCAGGTGCATGGCCGCCTTGCCGCGCGCGAAGACCGCGGGGGCGCCGCCGTTGACGTACGACACCGAGGTGAACTTGGAGCCGAAGGCGCCGTCGTCGATGAGCTCCTTGACCAGCTCGGCGGCCTTGAGGACGGCCGGGTCGCCCCAGCCCTCCGCGTCGCCGTCCTGGATGCGCTTGAAGACCTCGGGGCCGCCGATCCGGTCGACCAGGTACTCCAGCCACATCAGCTCGGGCCAGACGTCGGAGCCGCCGAGCGCGAAGGGGGTGATCTTCACCTTCTTCAACTTGGCGTTGACGTCGAGGAGTTGGTCCCAGGTGGTGGGCGGCTGGAGCTTGTGCTCGGCGAAGACGGACTTGTTGTAGAAGAGGATCACCGGCTGCATCCCGCGCATCGGGATGCCGTAGTGGCGGCCGCCCAGGTCGCCGGCCGCGAGGACCGAGGGCAGGAAGCCGGCCTTGAGGACCGGGTCGCCCTCGATGATGTCGGTGAGGTCGACGAGCTTGTCCGCCTCCTCGTACGGCTTGATCGAGCCGCCGCCCCAGTTGAAGAAGATGTCCGGCGCGCTCGGGGAGCCCATGGCCGTGCGGAGCTTGGGGGAGTAGTCGGAGCCGGGGACCTTCTGGAGCTTGATCGTGCCGCCGGCCTTCTTCGCCGCGGCCGACTTGTTGAACCGGTCCACGCCCGCCTGCTGGACCTTCACCGCGTCGTCGCCGTACACGAACGCGGTGAGCGTCTTGCCGTCCCCGCCGCCCGAGCCGCCGCCGGAGCCACAGCCGGTGAGACCGGCGCCGAGCCCGGCGGTGAGCAGCGAGGCGGACCCCGCGCCGAGGAACCAGCGCCTGCTGAACGGCCGGCCGCCCGTGCCGCCTCCGGTGGACCCGCCCACGCCGCTTCCGGCGGACCCGCCTGCGGTCGCCCCGGTGGACCGGCCTCTGCTCGACTCCATGACAGCACCCTTCGCGAATGTCCGGACGTGCGAATGTTTCGGATGGCACTTCGAATGTTCCGGGAACCTAAGGCCGTCGAAAGGGTTCGTCAAGGGGTGGCGCAGGGATACGATCCCGCACATGAAGCCCGCGAAGCCCGAGGAAATCCAGACAAGAGGGCGTGCGTCGCACTCCACGCAGACCGCCACGCTCGCCGAGATCGCCCGCCAGGCCGGCGTTTCGGCTCCGACTGTTTCGAAGGTGCTCAACGGCCGCGCGGACGTCGCGCCCGCGACCCGCACCCGCGTCGAGGACCTGCTGCGCGAGTACGGCTACCGCCGCCGACGCGCCGAGGCCACCCGGTCCCCCCTCATCGACCTGGTCTTCCACGAGCTGGAGAGCGCCTGGGCCATGGAGGTCATCCGGGGCGTGGAGAACATCGCGCGCTCGGAGGGCCTGAGCGTCGTCCTCTCCGAGAGCGCGGGACGGCTCACCCCGGGCCGCACCTGGGCCGACCAGGTCGCCGCGCGCCGCCCGCACGGCGTCGTGCTCGTCCTGTCGGGGCTGGACGAGTCCCAGCGCGCCCTGCTCACCAGCCGCTCCATCCCGTTCGTGGTGATGGACCCGGCGGGCGACCCCGGCGACGACGTGCCCTCGATCGGCGCCACCAACTGGCAGGGCGGCCTGGCCGCCACCCGCCACCTCGTCGAACTCGGCCACCGGCGGATCGGCGCCATCAGCGGACCCTCGCGGATGATCTGCAGCCGCGCCCGGGTCGACGGCTACCGGGCCGCCCTGGAGACCGCCGGGCTGCCGGTCGCCGCCGACCTGATCAAGGCCGGGGACTTCCATCACGAGACGGGCTACCGGCTGGGGCTGGATCTGCTGCGCCGCCCCGACCGCCCGACCGCCGTCTTCGCCGGCAACGACCTCCAGGCCCTCGGCCTCTACGAGGCGGCCCGCGAACTGGGCCTGCGCATCCCGGAGGACCTCAGCGTCGTCGGCTTCGACGACCTGCCGGTGGCCCGCTGGGTGGGGCCCCCGCTGACGACCGTGCGCCAGCCGCTGATGGAGATGGCCGAGGCGGCGGCTCGCCTGGTGCTGGATCTGGGGCGCCAGGACGGGGGCCCCGCGGCGGCGACGAGGGTGGAACTGGCGACGAGCCTGGTGGTGCGCAGCAGCACGGGGGTGCCGCCCCTGCAGCCCTGAAAGGGCGGCGGAGCGCCTTTCAGAGGCGCCGGCGCGGGGCTGTGTCGAGGTGCGGCTCTGCCGCGTGGGCGCGACGAGCTCCGACGGCGCGACAGCCGTCCGAGCGACGAGCCCCGACGGCGCGACAGCCGTCCGCCGTCCTTGCTCGGCGGACGCGTGTCCGGAAGTTGATGTATTGACGGCCGAGGCAAACCGCCTCACACTCCTCCGAAGCCAATCGGTTGCACAACCGAAACTTTCGGAGGCACCCCCCATGAGATCTCTGAGAACCGGCTTGTCGCTCACCTCGCTGCTCACCGCCCTCGCCGCCCTGCTCCTCGCCGCCCCCTCCGCCCACGCCGCCGACCCGCCCCTGCGTGACCTCGCCACCGCCAAGAACAAGGCGATCGGCACCGCCGTGACCGGCTCGAAACTCACCGGCACCTACGGCGAGATCGCGGGCCGCGAGTTCAACTGGCTCACCCCCGGCAACGCCATGAAGTGGGGCTCGGTCGAACCCACCCGGGGCAACTACAACTGGACCGAGGCCGACCAGATCGTCGACTTCGCCGAGGCCCACAACCAGGACGTACGCGGCCACACCCTCGTCTGGCACAGCCAGAACCCCAGCTGGCTCGACAACGGCACCTGGACACCCGCACAGCTCAGCCAGCTGATGAACGACCACATCGCCCTCGAAGTCGGCCGCTACAAGGGCCGCCTGGCCGCCTGGGACGTGGTCAACGAGCCGTTCAACGAGGACGGCACCTACCGCCGAACCCTCTGGTACAACGGCCTCGGCGCCGACTACATCGCCCAGGCCCTGACCGCCGCCCGCGCGGCCGACCCGGCCGCCAAGCTGTACATCAACGACTACAACGTCGAGGGCGTCAACGCGAAGAGCACGGCCCTCTACAACCTGGTCCGGGACCTCAAGACACGCGGCGTCCCCATCGACGGGGTCGGCCTCCAGGCCCACCTGATCCTCGGTCAGGTCCCCTCCACGCTCCAGCAGAACATCCAGCGCTTCGCCGACCTCGGCGTGGACGTCGCCATCACCGAGCTCGACATCCGTATGCAACTTCCGGCCACAGCGGCCAAGCTGGCGCAACAGCGCACCGAGTACGACGCCGTGGTGAAGGCCTGCGTCGCCGTGACCCGCTGCACCGGCGTCACGGTCTGGGGCTTCACCGACTCCGACTCCTGGATCCCGGACACGTTCCCCGGCGAGGGCGCGGCGACCCCGTACGACGAGAACTACGCGCCGAAACCGGCGTACCACGGCATCGCGACCGGTCTCGGCGGGACGGGCACGACACCCCCGCCGTCCACGAACGGCTGTGCGGCCTCGTACAGCGTCGCGAACCAGTGGAACACCGGCTTCACCGGCAATGTGACCATCAGCTGCGCCGCCGGATCCTCCCTCCCCTCCTGGCGGGTCGCCTGGACGTTCGGGGCGGGGCAGCAGGTCGGCCAGGCCTGGAACGCGAACTGCGCACAGACCGGCACGGCGGTCAGCTGCTCCAACGCCTCCTGGAACGGGAGCGTGCCGAGCGGGGGTTCGGTGACCTTCGGCTTCAACGGCACCTGGAGCGGGAGTAATCCGGTACCGACGGTGACGCTGGGCTGAGAGTGCCTGCCGATGCCTGCCGATGCCTGCCGATGACTGCAGAGGGCTGAGAAGTCTGAGAATTTCCGAAGGAAAGGCCGCATGAGGTTCTGCCCGTAACAATTCGGACGTAAGTTCCTGTGCGTGAATGGTGAAGAAAGCGCGTTCGGGGGCGGCAGCGGAGACCCGGGTGGACGGCGGCGCCGACTGAAGATCGCCGGGTTTCTGCTCGCCGGGGTCCTCGTGGTCGGCGCGGGCGGGGCGGGTTGGGCGTTCTGGCGGCTGAACGACAACATCCAGAGCGTCGACATCGACGCCGCCCTCGGGGACAACCGCCCCGCGAAGGTCCGCTCCTCCCCGGATCCGTCCTCCCCGGATCCGTCCGCGTCGGATCCGGCCGCGTCGAATCCGTCCGCGTCGAATCCGGCCGCGTCGGCCACCGCCGAGGCCCTGCCGAGCGGCGCCCTGAACATCCTCGTCCTCGGCTCCGACTCCCGCAGCGGCAAGGAGAACGCGAAGCTCGGAGGCGGCGACGAGGGGGCGGGGGCCCGCTCGGACACGGCGATGGTCGTCCACATCGACGAGGGGCGCACCGGGGCGACGGTCGTCAGCATCCCCCGCGACACCCTCGTCACCCGGCCGTCCTGCCCGCTGGAGTCGGGCGGTTCGACGGCGGTGGCGTACAACGTGATGTTCAACAGCGCGTACGCGGTCGGCGGCCCGGTCTGTGCGGTGAAGACCGTCGAGTCGATGACGGACGTCCGCATGGACCACTACATCGAGATCGACTTCTCCGGCTTCGCCAAGCTCGTCGACGCCCTCGGCGGCGTCATGGTCACCACGGACGAGGACATCGACGACGAGGACAGCCATCTGAGCCTGCGGGCCGGCACCCACCACCTCGACGGCGAGCAGGCCCTCGCCCTCGCCCGCACCCGGCACGGCATCGGCGACGGCAGCGACCTCGGTCGCATCGGCCTCCAGCAGAAACTGGTCAAGGCCCTCCTGGACCAGATCTCCTCGACCGACCTCCTGACCAACCCCGCCCAGCTCTACCGGGCCGCCGACGCGATCACCGGCAGCCTGACGACGGACACCGGCCTGGACTCCCTCACCGAACTGACGAGGCTGGGCGAGAGCGTGAGGGGCCTGTCCTCCGCCGGCACGAGGACCGTGATGATGCCGGTGGTCACGGCCCCGTACGACCGCAACCGGGTGGTGGCGGACGAGCCGGAGGCGGGTCGGCTGTGGGAGTCGCTGAGGTAGCGGTGAAAAAGTTTCTCCGGAAAATCCGGCGGCCGTGTCGATCCGGGGTGCGGCCGTTCGACGCATGGGTGAGAGTCGGGGACAGGCCCCGCCCGCCGATGCCGTAGGAGTCACCATGCCGCGCTATCTGTCACTGGTTCAGATCGACGAGAAGACCGCCCCCGCCGAGGGTCCCAGCCCCGAGCTGATGGAGCGGATGGGGGAGCTGCTGGAGGAGATCACCAAGGCGGGGGTCATGCTCGACACCGCCGGGCTGACGCCGACCGCGCAGGGCGCGCGGGTGCACTGGGAGGGCGGGAAGATCTCCGTCACGGACGGACCGTTCACCGAGTCCAAGGAGGTCGTCGGCGGCTACGCGCTGATGCAGTGCAAGGACATGGCCGAGGCGATCGAGTGGACCAAGCGCTTCCTGAAGGTGCACGAGGAGCACTGGACGGTGACGTGCGAGGTGCGGGAGATCATGGAGGGCTGAGCCCGCCGGGCGAGGCCGCTTCTCGGACGCCGGGGACGTCGTGTCTGATGGTGGGCTGTGACCCCACAGCCCACCACGCCCATGCCCACGCCAAAGGACCCGAACGCGAACCCTGGCACTTATACACATCTGACGCTTCCAACCAATAG
>NZ_JARGEE010000361.1:0-9312 GCF_033794485.1 Streptomyces sp. MB09-02B | reverse complement strand
GGGTGAACCCGTGGGGGAGGGCGAGGGCGAGGCCCGGCCGGCCGCCGCCGACGCGGAGTTGCTGGAACGCCGCGAGCAGTCCTTCGCCACCGTCCAGGAGCACTACTTCGAGGAGCCGCCGCGCATCGAACGCGGCTGGCGGCACCACCTGGTCGACACCCGTGGCCGCGTCTACCTCGACATGCTCAACAACGTCACCGTCCTCGGTCACGGCCACCCCGCGCTGAGCGACGCCGTGCACCGGCAGTGGCGGCGCCTCAACACCAACTCCCGCTTCCACTACGCCTCGGTGGTCGAACTGTCGGAACGGCTCACGCGGTCGCTCCCCGACGGCCTGGACACGGTCTTCCTGGTGAACAGCGGCTCCGAGGCCGTCGACCTCGCGCTGCGGCTCGCCTGGGCGACGACCGGACGGCAGGACGTGGTCGCCGTCGAGGAGGCGTACCACGGCTGGACGTACGCGAGCGACGCCGTCTCCACCTCGATCGCCGACAACCCGGGCGCCCTCGCCTCACGCCCGCCCTGGGTGCACACGGTCGCCGCCCCCAACTCCTACCGGGGCCGGTACCGGGGAGCCGAGGCACGACGGTACGGCCCGGAGGCCGCCGAGCGGATCGCCGGACTCGCGGCGCGCGGCACCCCGCCGGCCGCGTTCCTGTGCGAGCCGTTCTACGGCAACGCCGGCGGCATGCCCCTGCCGGACGGGTATCTCGAGCAGGTCTACGCGGCCACCCGGGCCGTCGGCGGACTCTGTCTCGCGGACGAGGTGCAGGTCGGCTACGGCCGTCTCGGCACCCACTTCTGGGGGTTCGAGCAACAGGGCGTCGTACCGGACGTGGTGACCGTCGCCAAGGCGATGGGCAACGGGCATCCGCTGGGCGCCGTGATCACCCGGCGGGAGATCGCCGAGGCCTACCGCAGCCAGGGCTACTTCTTCTCGTCCGCCGGTGGCAGCCCCGTCAGCTCGGTGGTCGGCCTCGCCGTCCTCGACGCACTGCGCGACGAGGAACTCCAGGCCAACGCCCTGGACGTGGGCGGCTACCTGAAGGACCGGCTCCGGCAACTCGCCCACCGTCACGAGCTGATCGGCGCGGTGCACGGCTCCGGTCTCTATCTCGGCGTGGAGTTCGTGCGCGACCGTACGACGCTGGAGCCGGCCACCGAGGAGACGGCCGCGATCTGCGAGCGGCTGCGCGAACTCGGCGTGATCATGCAGCCGACCTCCGACCGGCAGTGCGTGCTGAAGATCAAGCCACCGCTGTGCCTGACCCGGGACGGCGCGGACGGCTTCGTCGCCGCCCTGGACGACGTCCTGACGCACGGCTGGTGACCCAGCGGGGCCGGGCCTCCCCTTGCTCACTAGGTCTCTTCGGTCCTCTCGGTCTCCTTGCGGGCCGCGAGCACGCGGAGTGTCAGTGCCGTCGCCAGGCCCGCCAAGGGGCCCCAGAGCAGGGCTGCCGTCACGCCGTTGCCGAAGCCGGCGACCGCGTACAGGTCCCAGCGCAGTTGCGTGCCGTCCACGAGCATGCGCAGGAACTGGCTCGTGAGCAGGCCCAGGACGGTCGCGCAGAGCCCGCCGACCGCCAGCGCCGGGACGGTCGCCCGGGTGAGCAGTCCGGGCAGCAGGCGCAGCGCCCACCAGACCACCGCGAGCAGCAGGACGTCGACGGCGCGGTAGAGCAGCCAGTCATCGAGCGGCGCGCCCGCGGGCCCGCCCCAGGCGCCGAGCAGCAGCCACTGGCGCAGCAGGTCGCCCGGTTCGGAGAGCAGCCCACCGCCCGAGAACGCCGTCTGGAGGGTGGCGGCGACCGAGTGGTAGGAGAGGACCACCAGGGACAGCGCGATCACCGCCGTCCCGGCGGTCGCGGCCAGGCGCGCCGCGCGTACGGGGACGGCCTCCCGCCGCGGCGGGTCCGTGTCCTCGGCGGTGATCCGTGCGGTGAGCACCGTCGCCACGGCCGCCACCAGTGCCGTCGCCACCAGGACCTGCCGTCCCGAGGAGCTGACGGCCGCGAGCTGGGGCAGGAAGCGGTAACTGCCGCGGCCCTGGGAGGCGATCAGCCACGGCGCGGAGACGGTGACCGCCAGCGTGCCCGCCACCAGGCCCCAGGCCCACACCGCCAGCAGCGCCGCCGTCAGCCGCCCCCGCACCGGCGGCAGCCTGCGTACCAGGAGCAGCGCGCCGGGGACGAAGAAGACGAGGACCGCCGCGAACCGGATCTGCAGCGCGGTCGAGTGGAGCGCGAGGTACCGGCTGCTGTCGCTGTGTGCCGTGTCGCCGATGCCGCCCGACACCGCCGCGCCGAGTGACGAGGACGCGGGCGGGTCGTACGACCAGGGGGCGAGCCAGCGTTCCAGGTCGGCGGCGGCCTGGGCGCCCAACACGTCGGTGGCGCCCTGCAGTCGCAGTGCGCTCTCGCTCGCGCCCGCCCACCACAACAGCGCCGTCAGCAGCACCCCGCCCACCAGCGCCGGTATCACCGCACGTCGATATGTCATGCGCCGTCCCCCCGTTCGACCATGTGTGACCGGTGAAATCGCTTTCCCGGCCAGAGGAGACTACGGCGTGTCGATCACGTCGGGGTCACAGGGGGTACGTCCGTTCGCGGGTCGCGCAGGCTCGGGAACAGGGCGTGGGCACGGTCGGGGTCGGGTGAGACGAAGACGCCGTCCGCCGTCACCGCGGGGACCGCCGGATCCGCCGCCAGACTGACCGAGCCGTGCACGAGGATCCTGCGGCCCTCGGTGCCGGTGACGTGGGCGAAGAGACGCAAGGGCGTCTCCACCGGGACGGGCCGGTGGTAGCGGACCTGGAGGGAGACGGTCATGGCGTGCAGGCCGACCGCGCCGCAGGCCCGGCCCATCAGTTCGTCGAGCAGCATCGCGCTCATCCCGCCGTGCGCGTAGCCGGGCGGCCCCTCGTGGGCGATGCCGAGCGTGCACCGGCCGAGGAGGCCGCCGTCCGCCGGTGTCACCCGCAGGGGCGGGGCGAGCGGGCTCCCGGTTCCGGTGACGGGGCTGAACATCCTGGTGCCGCCGGGGAATTCGTCCACGTCAGGGATCTCCGACCTGCGCCGAAGTCGACCGGTCAGTCGCCCGGTCAGCCGCCCGGTGAGCCGGCGGACGTCGTCCGCCACGGCGTGCAGGACCTCCGCCGGGGCCGTCGTGCGGACCGCCGTCTCCACCAGGGCACGCAGGTCCCGGCCGAGCGCGGCGGTGGCCGCCCGCAGGGGTTCGAGGTCTTCCTCCGCGGGCCGGGGGAGGCCGCTGTGTTTCGGTGCTGGCGTGGGCGTCGGTGCCGTCGGTGCCGTCGTGGGTGTCGCGGTCGTCTGGGTTGTCGGTGGTTCGGTGAGGGGTGTGTTCATCGGATTTCTCGGTCGGAGCGTGATGGGCCGGGGGAGAGGGATCAGCCCTCGGCGCGGACGAAGACCGGCTTGAGGTGCTTCTCGGGGAGCGCCTCGGGGAGTCGTTCCCAGTCGAGGACATGGGAGACGACGCGCGCCGGGTCGACCTTGCCGGAGCGGGCGAGGGCGAGGGCGTCGGGGATGTGGGCGCGGACGTTGTCACGGGCGACGCGCAGGGTGACGCCGGTGAGGTACATGTCGAGCAGGGGCAGTTCACCGGGGCGGAAGTGGTTGCCCGCGGACTCGCAGACACCTTCCGGGGCGAGGGACTTGACGGCGAGGGCGAGTTGGTCGACGCGGCCGGTGGCCTCGACTGCGAGGTCGAAGCCGTGCGGGACGGGCTCGACGGCCTCGGCGGTACGGGCGCCGAAGCCCTCGGCGAGCTGTCGGTGCGTGGGGTCGGGGTCGACGTAGAGCACGTCGGAGGCGCCGAGCGCGCGGGCGATGTCGCACACGTACAGGCCGATGCTGCCCCGGGCGACGACCAGGACGCGGGCGCCGGGTCGGTTCGCGAGGTGGGGTGCGACCAGGCGCCAGGACAGGGACCAGTTGTCGCTCGCGGAGGCCATGGCGACGGGGTCGAGGCCGGCGGGAAGGGGCACCAGCATGGCCTCCGCGTACGGCACGCGGACCAGGTCGGAGAAGAGGCCGCCCCAGGTGCCGCCGATCGGCGCCCCGTACATCGCCATGTGCGGTACCGCCGTGCAGTGCGCGGTGAGCCCGGCCCTGCAGCGGTCGCAGGCGCCGCAGTTGATGGACCAGGGGACGACGACCAGATCGCCGGGGGCCACGGTGGTGACGGCGTCGCCGGTCTCCACGACCCGGGCCACGCACTCGTGTCCCAGGGCGAAGGGCGGCTCGACGAAACCGTGACCGGCGAGGATCGCGGAGTCGACGTCGCACGGGGTGGCGGCCACCGGGGCGACGATCGCCTCCGCGTCCGAACGAAGTTTCGGGTCGGGGGCCTCGCGCCACTCGACGGTGCGACGGGCCACGTAGGTCAGTTCACGCATCGGCCCGCTCTCCCTTCGCCAGGGCGACGAGGTCGGCGAAGCGGACGACGGAGCCGCCCGCGCCCCAGGTGCCGTCGGGCTGCTCGTGCACCAGCACCCACACCCGCAGTGCTTCGGCCGGGGGCAGTCCGGCGGCTTCGAGGACGGTCCGGGTGGCATCCTCCACCAGCCCGGCCCGGCGGCGCTCGGACAGCGCCCCCTGCGGAACGGTCACCTCCACGAGGAAGCGGGGTTCGTCGTCCTCGGCCGTCGTCTGCGCCCCTTCGGGCGGCTCGACCAGAAAGCTCCACGCCTGGGCGCGGAAGAACGCGGTGTCGGGTGCGCCCTCCCAGTGCAGCAGCACGGCGGCGAGGTCGCGCTGGACCTTCTCGCGGCCCTCTTCGGTCAGTGAACCGGTCGGGGCGGTGAGCCGGATCATCGGCATGCGAAATCCCTTCGGGGCTTGGGTCCTCGGGGGCGGACCGGAGACCTGCACGCGGTCTGCGACGACCCTGCGGGCAGATCGATCTATGACGATCGTTATAAGCGGAGGTCACGCTAGACTATGACGAGCGATATAGCCAGAGGGGAGCACGGTCTTGGCGCAAGACGGAACACCGTCCCGGGAACGCATCGTGGCCGGGGCGGCCGATCTGATCAGCAGGCGCGGGCTGAACGCCGCGAGCATCCGGAACCTGGCCAAGCACGCCCGGGCGCCCCTCGGCTCGACGTACCACTACTTCCCGGAGGGCAAGGGGCAACTGGCCACCGAGGCCGTGCGCTACGCGGACACGGCCGTCGCCCGCATCCTGGGCAAGGCGTTGGAGGCGGGTCCCGTCGCCGGGCTCCGCGCCTTCCTGAGCCTGTGGCGCGGCGTGGTCGTCGACAGCGAGTTCCGTGCCGGCTGCCCCGTGCTCGCCGTGTCCGTGGAGGAGCCGCCGGCCGATGAGATCCCTCCGGCCCTCGTCGCCGCCGCAGAGGCGTTCGACGCCTGGGAGCGCCTGCTCGCCGACGCGCTGCGCGACCACGGGGCCGACCCGGAGCGGGCCCCCGCCCTCGCCGCGCTCGTCGTGGCCTCGGTAGAGGGCGCCATCGCCATGTGCCGCGCCAAGCGCGGCATCCAGCCCCTCGACCACGTGGCGGAGCAGCTGGAGGCGCTGATCGTCGGGGCGGTCGAGCGGCGGCCCTGAGGGGAAGCCCGGCTCGGTCCGTGCGCCCCGGCACCGTCTCGACCAGCTCCCGCCGGTACGTCGTGTACGCGGCCCGCAGCTCGGGGCCCGGCCAGTGGGCCGGAAGGAGGTCGGGCGGAAGGACCGGGTCGGCGAGCAAATGGCGTACGGCCGCCGCGAGGGCGGTGAAGCGGTCCACGGGCTCTCGGGTCTGCTCGATGGGGCCGAGCAATGCCTCGGCGGTGCCCGCCCAGGCGTCCGGTTACCACAGGCGCGCGGCCAGGTCCTCCGCCGGCTGATCGGGGCGGCCCCCCAAGTGCTGGACGGTCGGGCCCAGGTCGGGTGGCTGGGCGCGCCGGATCGCCACCGCCTCGGCAAGTGCTGGGTGGCCAAGCGCGGCCCGGCCTTCGCCGCCGAGGCGCTGGAGTGCCTGGTGGCAACGGCTACGTCGAGGACTCGGGCATGCCCCGTCACTACCGTGAGGCGCCGCTGCTGTCCATCTGGGAGGGCTCGGGCAAGGTCGACGCCCTCGACGTGCTGCGGGCGTTGACCCGCGACCCCGGCACCATGGAGGCGCTGTACGCCGAACTCGCCCTGGCCCGGGGCGCGGACGCCCGGCTCGACACGGCCGCGGCCCGGCTGAAGGACGCGGTGCGCGAGGCCGACCGGACCGGTGCCCGGCGGCTGGTGGAGCGCATGTCCCTCGTCCTCCAGGTATCCCTGCCGGTCCGGCATGCGCCGGCCGCGATCGCCGACGCCTTCCGCGTGACCCGGCTCGACGGCGACCGGGGGCATGCCTTCGGCACCCTCCCGGGCTCCGTCGACCTCGACGCCATCCTGCGGCGGGGCCTGCCGGCGGGCTGAGGGCAGGGGCGTGGGGCGGGCCTCATCCCTCGACGGCCGCCTCAGGCGTCTCGGCCGTCGAGGGTCGTGCGGATCGCCTCGGCCTTCTCCTGCGTGAACACGCCGCTGTCGAGCAGGGAGAGGACCGACAGCACGCCGCCGCCGGCGCCCCAGCTGCCCTCGTCGACGACCCGGAACGTGACCCACCACGACGGCGAGGGCCGTGCGACCCCGCATGCCTCGGCCAGTGCGGCCAGGATCCGTTCGATGACCTCGGCCCGGACCTCTCGGCGCCAGTCGCCGTCCATCACGGTCACGTCGATCACCATGACGTCGGCCGCCTGCTCGGCGTCCGCCAGCAGCCGCCCGCCGATCGCCATCATGCCGGCGGCCCGCTCCACGAAGTGGACCTGGAATCCGGCCCGCGCGGCCGGGGCGAACTGGCCGACCTCGGGCACGAGGACCGCGTCCGTCAGTGTCTCGGCCAGTGTCCGACGCTGTTCGAGGCTCAGACGGCCCTCTGGGGTGTGCACGGTGATGACGGTCATGACTGCCTCCTATGACGCTCGTTATAGGGCGACATTACACGGCTCTATGACGACTGTTCTAATCCTCGGTCGCGGCGGAACCGTACGTTCCCGCTGGTCGAGCGGCGCGGTAAGGTGCGCCTAAGTGGACGGTTGTCCATAAGGGTGAGGGGAGGGTGAGAGTGGTGTCGACGGGTGGGGTGCCGCAGCGGTCGGACGCACAGCGCAATCGTGAGCGCATTCTGGAGGTGGCCCTCGTCGAGCTGACGCGCTCCGCCGACGTCCCGCTCAGTACGATCGCCAGGAAGGCGGGCGTCGGACAGGGCACCCTCTACCGCCACTTCCCCGACCGCGAGGCGCTCGTCCTGGAGATCCATCGCCAGGAGGTGCAGCAACTCGCCGACAGCGCAGCCGAGTTGCTGCGGACCCGGGAACCCGACCGGGCTCTGCGGGAATGGATGGACGGCCTGGCCCGCTACGGCATGGCCAAGGCCGGCCTGGCGGACGCGCTCCGGCGGGCCGCCGCAGCGAGGGGCGGTGCGGCGAAACCGGGCTATCCGCCCTTCCTCGCCGCGATCGATCTCCTGCTGGACGCCAACCACGAAGCCGGCACCATCCGCCCCGGTGTGACCACGGACGACTTCATGCTCGCCATCGCGGGTGTCTGGCAGCTCGACCCCCAGAGCGAGTGGCGCCCCCGGGCCGACCGCCTCTTCGACCTCGTCATGCGCGGCCTGCGCGCGGGGGCGCCAGGCCGGGCCGAGGGCGGGTCAAGGGCGGGTCAGGGTGCGGCGGACGACGTACGGAAGGATGCCGCCGTGCCGGAGATAGGACAGCTCCTGGCGGGAGAAGATCCGTAGCCCCAGGTTCACGGTGGTGGGCCCGCGGCCGACGTGGTCGGGTCGCGTGATGCGCAGGACCACCGGATTGGTGCCCACCGTCAGGTCGTCCAGCCCCTCGAACGTCAGCTCCTCCTCGCCGGTGAAGGCGTACGAGGAGGAGCGGTCGCCCTCGCGGAACTCCAGCGGCAGCACCCCCATGCCGATCAGATTGCTGCGGTGGATGCGCTCGTACGACTCGGCCACGACTGCCCGGACACCCAGCAGTGCCTGGGCCTTGGCCGCCCAGTCGCGGCTGGAGCCGGCCCCGTAGTGACGACCGGCGACGACGACCAGGTCGTACCCGGCCTCGCGGTAGGTCGGCGCGGCCAGGTGGACGGGCAGGACGTCGGCGCGGTCGGCCGTGTACGCGTGCCCGCCCTGCCGTTTCCCTCCTGGCCGTTCCTCGGAAGCGGGGGAACACCCCCCGCCCTCACCCCGCCCCGCTTCCTGTCGGTCCCGCAGCGTCAGGTTGGTGACGGCGGGGTTGGTGAAGGCGCCCCGCAGCATGACCTCGTGGTTGCTGCGGCGGGTGGAGTACTGGTTCAGGTCACGGCGCGCGACCCCGCGGGCGGTGAGCCAGTGGCCTGCCGCGCTGTCGACGGGGATGCGGCCGGCGGGCGAGATGTGGTCCGTGGTGACCTCGTCGCCGAGGTGCAGCAGGACCTTGGCGACGCGTGGGCCGATGCGGTCCGGAGGGGCCGTGGACAGGCCGGTCAGGTGCGGGGGCCGCCGGATGTACGTGGACTCGGGGTCCCAGGGGAAGCGGATACCGGCGGGCGCGTCCAGCCGACGCCAGGCGTCGGTGCCGTCGCGCAGCTGCTCGGCGTTCGCGCGGAACAGCTCGGGACGGACGTGCTCGGCGATCCGGTCCCGCACCTCCTCCTCGGACGGCCAGAGATCCCGCAGATGGACGGGCCGGCCGTCGGTACCCGTGCCCAGCGGCTCGGTCGCGAGGTCGTGCAGGATCGAGCCGGCCAGCGCGTAGGCGACCACCAGGGGCGGGGAGGCCAGATACGACAGCGGGGTACGGGGATTGACCCGTCCCGCGAAGTTCCGGTTGCCCGAGAGCACGGCGACCGGGGCGACCATGTCCTCCTCGGCGAGGCGCTCCATCACCGGGTGCAGCGGGCCGGAGTTGCCGATGCAGGTCATGCAGCCGAAGCCGACGATGTGGAACCCGGTCTTCTCCAGCGCGGTGAGCAGGCCGGACGCCCGCAGATACCCCTCGGCCACGCGTGAGCCGGGGGAGAGGGACGTCTTCACCCAGGGTCTGGCGGTCAGCCCGGCCGCCACGGCCCGCTCGGCGAGCAGACCCGCCTGGATCAGCAGGGCCGGGTTGGCGGTGTGGGTGCAACTGGTGATGGCGGCAAGGGCGACCGGGCCTTCGGGCAACGGCTCACCGAAAGCGAAGGCGCTCTCGGCGTCGGTGCTTTCGGTGTCGGTGCCTTCGTCGACGGTGCTTTCGTCGACGGCGCTCTCCCGGGCGGGGGCCGGGG
>NZ_JARGEE010000360.1:0-9312 GCF_033794485.1 Streptomyces sp. MB09-02B | reverse complement strand
GTGGGGCTTCGGTGGGCGGGACCGGGCGGTCGTCCGTGGGCGCTCTCGGCGCCGGACGCCGTCGGAGGCGGGCGGCCTTGCTGCGTATGCGGCGTTTGCGGGCCGGGTCTTTGTGGGGGCTCACTACCCGCCCTTCGCTCCGAGGTCTCCCGTGGGAGAACCTCCACCGGGCCTGCGTCTGGGCAGGGGGCCGGCTCTCGGTGACGGTTCGTCTGGTGCCGACTGCCCCTGGAGGACCCGGGGCGCGGTGCTGGGCCGGCGGTCGGGGGCCGGCCTGGTCTCCCAGTGGACGACCCGGCGGGCTTCAAGCCGGACGAGGTCCAGCATCACCGCGTAGAGTCCGCGCCCCCGGGCGAAGGCGATGTCGCGTGGGGTACGGCGGCCGTTGGCGCTCTCTACGAGGTCCCGGTGGCGTCGGGTCAGCCGGCCGTCGGACTCCGGGGCGCCGCGACCGTCGGCCGGTCGGGGCCGGATCCGGGCCAGTTCGCCCACGGGGCCCCAGAGCCGCGTCAGCAGCGCCATGCGGCGGGTGGTCTCCTCGGCCAGCGGGCGCGGCTCGACGCCGGGCCGAGTCAGGAGGGTGGGCTGGCGTTCGGTCAGCTCCCAGCCGCCGGGCGGGCTGAGCGCCATCGCGAAGGCCCCGTCGAAGACGGCCGCCGTGCAGACGACCTCCAGTTCGGCGGCGCCGATCAGACCGGCGGTGATCAGGTGCGGAGCGAGCCGGTCCGCGTCGGGCTCGGCGGCCCAGGCCGCCAGCCACGCGTCGTCGTCGATCCGGCCCGATGCGAGCAGTGTGGACGTCGCGGTCGGCGCGCCCGGTGTCTCGATCGCGCCGATCAGTCCGTCCCGCAGGTGAATCGTGCCACCGGGGGAGCCGGAGACCCGTACCGTGCCGGTGTAGCCCTCCTGGTGCAGTGCCTGCAGCAGTGCGGGGACGTTGCGCGCCGAGGGTGTCTTCACGCCAGCACCTCGCGCGCCCGGTCGCCGAGGCTGCGCAGTGCCAGCGCCACGTTCGCCCGGTCGCGGTCGAGACCGGCCGCCAGCAGCAGCGGGTCGCCGGCCATCCGGTTCACGGAGAGCAGCACGTGATGGCGTCGCCTGCTGGTCATGACCACGCTCTCCAACTCCCCCTCGGCCCCGGCAGCGCCGAGCCGGTCGGAGATGAGGGTGGCGAGATCCGAGCCCTCCGCCCCCGTCCCGGCCTGGGCGGCGTCGCCCGCGACGGCGTAGGTGAGTCCCGTGACCGCGTCGATCAGGGCGAGGCCGGTGACGCCGGGAGAGTCGAGAAGCCGGTCCAGGGAGGCCTGGAGCGCGGGCTTCCTTTCCTCAAGTCCCCCCATTCGCCCTCCACGTTGACGCGCCGCACAGTACTTTGAACGCCAACTTCCGTACCACACAGAAAAGTTGATGTTTGTGACCGGTGGGTCACTCGCGTCGATCGTAGTTGGCCGGACAGTGACCGGTCAGCAGCACTGAGGAATTGGGGCAGCAAATGAACATCGAGACGGCGCTCAAGGAAGCCATGGCCCTCGACGGCGCGGTCGGTGTCGCGCTGGTCGACTACGAGAGCGGTATGTCGCTCGGCGCCCTCGGTGGCGGGCAGCACCTCGACCTCGAACTCGCGGCGGCCGGCAACACCGAGGTGGTGCGCTCCAAGATGCGCACGCTGGCCTCGCTGGACATGGACGACGTGATCGAGGACATCCTGATCACCCTGGGCCGGCAGTACCACCTGATCCGCCCGCTGAGCAGCAGCAAGGGCTCGCTCTTCCTCTACCTGGCGCTGGACCGCTCCCGCAGCAACCTGGCGCTGGCCCGGCACGGCCTGAAGCGCATCGAGAACGGCCTCGAGGTCTGAGCCGGTTCCACCACCGCGCTCCGCACACGACTGAGCCCGTTCCGGGGACGGCGGACGGCCGCTGCCGGAACGGGCTCAGAAAAAGGTTCAGCTCTCCTGCGGTGCGACCGGCGAGGCTGTCACATCGTGTTCGGGAACGGCCTGTCCCGATCGGATCAGATCGATCCTGCCCATCACCTTGGCCCGCAGATCAGTGGGCACGTCGTCCTGCCCACAGCACCGCTTCACCAGCTTCTTGACGGCCTGTTCGAGCCCGTACTTCTCCAGACAGGGCGAGCACTCCTCGAAGTGGTGCTCGAACTTGGTGCAGTCGGCGTCGGGCATCTCCCGGTCGAGGAACTCGTAGAGATGATCGAGGATTTCGCTGCAATCCGTCTCGTGCGGCTCTCCGCAGCTCATGAGCCCGAGCCTTTCGCTTCGTTCGACTCCCCGGCCCCGGCCGGAACCAGCCCACGGTCACGGGCGTAGTCCTCGAGCATGCCGCGCAGTTGACGGCGGCCCCGGTGCAGCCGGGACATCACCGTACCGATGGGTGTCCCCATGATGTCGGCGATCTCCTTGTACGCAAAGCCCTCGACATCGGCGAGATAGACGGCGATGCGGAACTCCTCGGGGATCGCCTGCAGCGCCGCCTTCACGTCCGAGTCGGGCAGGTGGTCGAGCGCCTGCGACTCGGCGGAGCGCAGGCCGGTCGACATGTGCGACTCGGCGCGCGCCAGCTGCCAGTCCTCGATCTCCTCGGCCGCGGAGCGCTGGGGTTCGCGCTGCTTCTTGCGGTACGAGTTGATGAAGGTGTTCGTGAGGATGCGGTACAGCCAGGCCTTCAGGTTGGTGCCCTCACGGAACTGGTGGAAGGACGCGTACGCCTTCGCGTACGTCTCCTGCACCAGGTCCTCGGCATCGGCCGGGTTGCGCGTCATGCGCAGCGCGGCCGAGTACATCTGATCGAGGAATTCCAGAGCGTCCCGCTCGAACCGGGCGCTGCGCTCCGCGGCGGTCTCGGTGCCCTCGGGCTGCTCCGCCTGGCCCCGTTCGGTCCCTGCGTCGGTCCCAGTGACCGGACCCACCTCCTCCAACGTCTGTGCGATACCGAAACCGGTACCACCAGAATCGGAGGATAGACGACGATCCATGCCCGCCGCCGCCCGAACAGGGCCGCTCTTGGCCGCGTGAAGCACCGTCCAGTCCAGGTCAGCGCGGCTGCTGCGGCTCGGGCAATAGGTCGAACCCATGCGGCGGACTTCCTCTCGTACGGCGGTCAGCACGGTCTTTCGCGCTGTCTGATCCGCACAACCAAGGCCCGCCGCTCCGCATTCCCGCCCACCGCCGGACGGGTCACGGGAGTGACGCGATCCACTCCACGACACCCCCGGTGATCACCATCAGCGCCTCGTCCTGCCCGAGGGGCGCCCGCTTCGGCACGGCGAACCCGTGATCGCCGTACGGCACCTCCACGAGCCCGAACGCGCCCTCCGGGAACTCCTCCGGCCTGCCGAACGGATCGTTGCCGCCCTGGACGACGAGGGTGGGCACCCCGGCCCCCAGCAGCTCGTCGGCCCGGGACTTCTCCGGCCTGCCCGGCGGATGCAGCGGAAAGCTCAGCGCGAGTACGGCCACCGCGCCCAGCTCCGCCGCCGTACGGCAGGCGACCCGGGCCCCGGCGCTCCGGCCGCCCGCGATCACCGGGAGGCCCGGCTTCGCCAGCGCGGGCCACAGTCCCCGCCAGCCCGCGTCCAGCGTCTTCGGCGCGGGCGCAAGCTTCTTTCCGGCGACCCGCCACGGCTGTTCCACCAAGGCGACGGTCACGCCGTGCGCGGGAAGCACGGCGGCGAGGGCCCGCAGATCACGGGCCTCGATGCCACCGCCGGCGCCGTGGCTGACGGCGAGGACATACGCCGGCGTCTCGGCCTCGTACCAGCTGACGCGGCCCGTACCGGCCTCGGTCTCGATCTCTTCGGTCGCTGCTGCCTCGATCTCGGTCACGTCAGAAGAGTGTGCCCTCCTCGGGCCCCTCCAGCTCCTTCAGCAGCTCCGGGCCGTTGTTGCGAACGTTGCTGACGGCCGTGGTGACGGGGTAGGCGCACATCAGCCCGGCGGGCGGCGGTTCGAGCAGCCCGCGCAGGTCGTCGAGGTCCGTACGGGCCGGGTCCAGCCAGCTGTCCCACCGGTCCGGCGTGAGCATCAGCGGCATCCGGGGGTGAATCTCGGCCAACGCGTGCGGGCCGTCCTCCGGCGCCACCGCCAGCGGGGTCGCCTCGGCCTCCGTCGTGATCACCGAGCAGGTCGCCCACCAGGCCCCCGGATGGTCGTCCGGCAGCGTCCGGTCCCGCCAGAACTCGTACAGCCCGGCCATCGCGAAGACGGAGCCGTCGGCCGGGAGCACGAAGTACGGCTGCTTGCGCGGCCGCTTCTTCTTCCCCTCGACCTCCAGCTCCCGCTCCCCCTTGCCGGTGACCCACTCGAAGTAGCCGTCGGCGGGCAGGATGCACCGCCGGGCGGCGAAGGCGCGTCGGTACGACGGCTTCTCGTGGACGGTCTCCGCACGGGCGTTGATCATCCGGGCGGCGCCCTCGGGGTTCTTGGACCAGGAGGGGACGAGCCCCCACTTCAGCTTCCGCAGTTGGCGAACCGGCCGCTTGTCGTCGGCGTCCTTCAAGGGGCGGTCCAGGACCGCGTAGACCTCCTTGGTGGGAGCCACGTTGTAATCCGGCTCCAGGGTCTCCTCCGGGTCCCACTTCTCGATCTCAAAGATTCCTGCGAGATCCTCGGGCCTACGACTCGACGCATACCGTCCGCACATAAGTGCCACACTGCCAGGCCCACCCGCCACCCGACCACCGCCCCCCAACGATGGCGCTCCGCGCCAGCCCCCATGGATCGCGACCCCGAGGAGCCACCGCAGAACATGGAAAGCACCGCAGCCACCTCGCTGGCCAGCCTGTGGGACGAAGTCTTCGGCACCCAGCCCGACCCCGACCTGTGGGTCGTCATAGCCACCGCGGTCGCCGCGCTCGCCGCGATCGTCCCGCACGGCGTCTGGCGGCTCTCGCGCAACGCCATCACCATCGCGCACGAGGGCGGCCACGGGCTGGTCGCGCTGCTCACCGGCCGCACCCTCACCGGCATCCGACTGCACTCCGACACCAGCGGCCTCACGGTCAGCCGCGGCAAGCCCACCGGCCTGGGCATGGTCCTCACCGCCGCCGCCGGTTACACCGCTCCGCCGCTGCTCGGCCTCGGCGGCGCCGCCCTCCTCGGCTCCGGCCGCATCACTCTCCTCCTCTGGCTCGCCACGATCCTGCTGGTCGCCATGCTGGTCATGATCCGCAACGCCTACGGCGCCCTGACGGTCCTCCTCACCGGCGGCACCTTCGTCGTCGTCTCCTGGCTGGCGGGCCCCCAGGTCCAGGCCGCCTTCGCCTACGCGGTGGTCTGGTTCCTGCTGCTGGGGGGCGTACGCCCGGCCTTCGAACTCCAGGCGAAGCGCCGCCGCGGCGGCGCCGGTGACTCCGACGCCGACCAGCTCTCCCGGCTGACCCACCTCCCGGCGACGGTGTGGCTGGTGATGTTCCACGTGGTGTCGCTGTGCGCGTTGATGGGCGGCGGGCGCTGGCTGCTGAACCTCTGAGCCCCTTGGAGCCAAGGTCCGGGTGCGCCCCAAGGGGCGCGGGGAACCGCGGGAGAAGCCCCGCCGGACCCTCGGCCGCCCACGGCGATCACGAGGCGCCCCCGTGAGCGAACCCCTACTAAAGTGGCCGCATGGCCCTGAACGCACAGCCCGCCCTCTGGCCCGCCCCCACCGCGAGCGGAGCCGTCGACGCGACGGTCCACGTCCCGGGGTCCAAGTCGGTCACCAACCGCGCCCTCGTCCTCGCCGCCCTCGCGAGCGAGCCCGGCTGGCTGCGCCGCCCCCTCCGCTCCCGCGACACCCTCCTGATGGCGGCGGCACTGCGCGCGATGGGCGTCGGCATCGAGGAGACCGTCTCCTCCAGCTCCTCCGGCGCGGGCGGCTCCGGCGAGGCCTGGCGCGTCCTGCCCACCGGTCTGCACGGTCCGGCCACGGTCGACGTCGGCAACGCGGGCACGGTCATGCGCTTCCTCCCCCCGGTGGCGGCCCTGGCGGACGGCCCCGTCCACTTCGACGGCGACCCCCGCTCCTACGAGCGCCCCCTGAACGGCGTGATCGACGCCCTGCGCGTCCTCGGCGCCCGCATCGACGACGACGGCCGGGGCGCGCTCCCCCTGACGGTCCACGGCAGTGGCGCCCTCGATGGCGGCCCGGTGGCGATCGACGCGTCCTCGTCGTCGCAGTTCGTCTCGGCGCTCCTCCTCTCGGCTCCCCGCTTCAACCAGGGCGTCGAGGTCCGCCACACCGGCGCGACCCTGCCCTCCCTCCCCCACATCCGGATGACCGTCGACATGCTGCGCTCGGTGGGCGCGCAGGTGGACACCCCGGAGTCGGGCGGCGAGCCCAACGTCTGGCGGGTCACGCCGGGCGCCCTGCTGGGCCGCGACCTCACGATCGAGCCGGACCTCTCCAACGCGCAGCCGTTCCTGGCGGCGGCCCTGGTGACCGGGGGCAAGGTCGTCGTCCCCGACTGGCCCGCGCGCACCACCCAGCCCGGGGACCAGCTCCGCGAGATCTTCACGGAGATGGGCGGCACCTGCGAACTGACCGAGTACGGACTGGTGTTCACCGGTTCGGGCGCGATCCACGGCATCGACGTGGACCTGAGCGAGGTGGGCGAACTGACCCCGGGCATCGCGGCGGTCGCCGCCCTCGCCGACTCCCCCTCCACGCTGCGCGGTGTCGCCCACCTCCGCCTCCACGAGACGGACCGCCTGGCCGCGCTCACCAAGGAGATCAACGAACTCGGCGGCGACGTCACCGAGACCGCCGACGGCCTCCACATCCGCCCGCGCCCGCTGCACGGCGGCGTCTTCCACACCTACGACGACCACCGCATGGCCACCGCCGGTGCCATCATCGGCCTGGCCGTGGAAGGTGTGCGGATCGAGAACGTGGCGACGACGGCCAAGACACTGCCGGACTTCCCCGACATGTGGGCCGGGATGCTCGGGAAGAACTGACGGGCGGACCGGGATCATGCGCCGTTACGGCAAGCACACCGACGAGGACGACATCCGCAGCCGCCCGAACCGCAAGGGCAACCGTCCCCGTACGCACATCCGCCCGAAGCACGAGGACGCCGCCGAGGGCATGGTCCTCACGGTCGACCGGGGCCGGCTGACCTGTCTGGTCGAGGACCGCGTGGTGATGGCGATGAAGGCCCGCGAACTGGGCCGCAAGGCCGCGGTCGTCGGCGACACCGTGGCCCTCGTGGGCGACCTCTCCGGCAAGAAGGACACCCTGGCGCGGATCGTCCGCATCGCCGACCGTACGTCGGTCCTGCGCCGCACCGCCGACGACGACGACCCGTACGAACGCGTCGTCGTCGCCAACGCCGACCAACTCGCCATCGTCACCGCCCTCGCCGACCCCGAGCCCCGCCCCCGTCTCGTCGACCGCTGTCTGGTGGCGGCCTACGACGGCGGCCTGGCCCCCCTCCTCGTCCTCACGAAGTCGGACCTGGCCTCCCCGGACAAACTCCTGGAGCTCTACGGCGACATCGACATCCCGTACGTCGTGACGAGCCGCGAGGAGCTGGAGACGGGCGGCGCCGCCGACCGCGTACGCGAACACCTCGCCGGGAAGGTCACGGCGTTCGTCGGCCACTCGGGCGTCGGCAAGACGACCCTGGTGAACGCCCTCGTCCCGGAGGACCGGCGCCGCAGCACGGGCCATGTCAACGCGGTGACCGGCCGCGGCCGGCACACCACGACGTCCGCACTCGCCCTCCCCCTCGCGGACTCGGACGGCGGCTGGGTCGTGGACACCCCCGGCGTGCGCTCCTTCGGGCTCGCGCACATCGATCCGTCCCGGGTGATCAACGCCTTCCCGGACCTCGTGCCGGGCACGGAGGGCTGCCCGCGCGCGTGCAGTCACGACGAGCAGGACTGCGCGCTGGACCAGTGGGTGGCGGACGGGCACGCGGACCCGGCCCGGCTCTACTCCCTGCGCAGGCTGCTCTCGACGCGCGAACGGCGGGAAGGCGACTGACCCAGCGCTGACCTCCGCGTTGTTTGCGCCCCCGTCCACCCGGTAAGTGCATAATCGCACCGAGTCGGACCCAGACCAGACGAGATCAGCCGAGAACAGACGAAGCGGTCACGGAACGTGGGGACACGGGAGGACGAGACATGGCGTGGCTGCTGGTGGTCGTGGCGGGGCTTCTGGAGACCGGATTCGCCGTCTGTCTGAAACTCTCGCACGGCTTCACCAGACTCTGGCCGACGGTCGCCTTCTGCGTCTTCGCCCTCGGCAGCTTCGGCCTGCTGACCCTCTCCCTGAAGAAGCTCGACGTCGGCCCGGCCTACGCCGTCTGGACGGGCATCGGCGCGGCCGGCACCGCGATCTACGGGATGATCTTCCTCGGCGACATCGTGTCGACCTTGAAGATCGTCTCGATCACCCTGGTGATCGTGGGAGTCGTGGGACTCCAACTGTCGGGCTCGGCCCAGTAGTTCGCCCCGCACGCCGCTCCGGCCGAGACCCCCCTAGCCGAGGGGCCTGCTGAGCTGACGGGGCAGCGCCGTCCGCACGAGGTCCGTGACTCCGCCGTCGACCGGGGGCGCCGCCACGCACGAGAGGGCCAGCCGCACGGCGAGTTCACAGGACCGGGCCAGCTCCGTCAGGTCCGACTTGGGGGTTCCGGGCGCGGACAGCACGGCCACGGCCCGCTCGCGCACCAGGGCCACGAAGTCGGCGGGCGCGGGCAGCGGTCCGTCCGCGCGGCGCTGTGCGGGCACCACGGAGGACGAGCGCACCGCGGCGAGCGTCGGTGAGGGCAGACGCTCGCTCCAGCAGCCGGTGAGCATGGCGCGGACCAGCGCGTTGTTGCGGGAGGCCGCCACGGTCCACTCGGCGGTCGCTGCCAACCGGTCCCGGGAGTCCGCGGGGATGGCCAGCGCGCGTTCGACGCCCGCCAGATAGCCGTCCGCCTCCCTGCGGACCAGGGCCCTGGCGAGCCCGTCCTTGCTGCCGAACTCGTTGTACAGCGTCTGACGTGACACTCCGGCCACCGCCGCCACGTCCACCATGCGCACGGCGGACCACGGCCGGCGCACCAGCGCCGTGTAAGCGGCGTCCAACAAGGATTCCCGCGCTGCAGGCATCATCGCCTCCCTAAAAGCGAGCGGGCGGCTCTGGCCCTCAGATTTGACGCGCATCAAGTCACTGTCAAGGGTTCACGGCGCCCCCTGGGGGCGCACACCGGCCAACGTGCGCGGCACGCTCCGCCGGATCCCTGGTCATGCACCACCACCCGTACCCAGCTCCGCGAGGGCAAGTCCCCCGGCCTGCCCCAGCCGGGCGGACGATCGTGCCGCCGCCC
>NZ_JARGEE010000035.1:0-36133 GCF_033794485.1 Streptomyces sp. MB09-02B | reverse complement strand
GTTTTTTGTCGGGAGCTTGTGATTTGTATAAGGGTCCGGGTGAAGGGGGCGTCGTCTCGGCTTCCGGGGCGGGGCCGGTCGGCGGTCGCCCGCTTCCGTCCGGTGGCCTCTGCCTCCTCTCGGTGGGTGGCGTCGGAGGGTTCGCGATCGGCTCGTCGAGGCCGGCCATGGGTGCCGCGATGTCGGACTCCGCGTCTTCTCGCCCTGCTTCGGCGTATCCGACTCCGGTGTCCCCCTGGCCCGCCGGGGGTGTGGTGAGGGCGTGCAGTGCCTCGGTGAGGCGGGGCAGGCCTGGTCGGGCCTCGGGGTCCTTTTCGAGGAGGGCGGCCAGGACGTGTCGGAGGGGGCCCGCGGCCGTGGGCAGTTCGGGCTCTTCGTAGAGGACGGCGTGGAGGGTGGCGAGGGTGGTGGTGCGGGAGAAGGGGGAACGGCCGCCGAGGGCCGCGCAGAGCGTGGCGCCGAGGGACCAGAGGTCGGAGGGCGGGCCCTGGGGGCGGCCCGAGACGCGCTCGGGGGCCATGTAGTCGGGGGAGCCGACGAGCATGCCGGCCATGGTGAGGGCCTCGGCGTTCTGGATGGCGGCGATGCCGAAGTCGGTGAGGACGGCCCGGTGGGTTCCCGCGCGCCTGATCAGGACGTTGGCCGGCTTGATGTCGCGGTGCAGGACGCCCTGGGCGTGCACCTGGCCCAGCGCGTCGAGCAGTTCGAGGCCGATCCTGGCCGTGTCGTGCGCGTCGAGGGGACCGTCCTCCGCCACCAGCCGTTCCAGGGAGCGGCCGTCGACCAGTTCCATGACGATCCAGAGCCGTTCGCCCGCGTCGACGACGTCGTAGACGCGGACGACGTTGGGGTGGTCGATCCTGGCCGTGGCCCTGGCCTCGCGCAGGGTTCGCTCGCGTCGGGTGCGGCTGTCCTCCGGGTCGTGACCGTCGATACGCATTTCCTTGACGGCGACCTGCCGGTCGAGTATTTCGTCGGTGGCCCGCCAGACCCGCCCCATTCCTCCTTGACCGATGCATTCGACCAGCCGATAACGGTCGGCCACGACAAGACCAGGAACACCGCCACGCGTTATTTCCGGCACCCCCATGCCCCCCTTCGGCAACCCTTTCACAACTGACCGCACGCGCCTCAGAGGAACCACATCGTCGCGCATTGGTCACACTTCGTGCCGCACCAGCATAGTGCTGGGAAATCTTGTGGTACCTCTTCATAGGCCGTGAATTCAGGCACGGCCAGGGGGATGCAAGGGGGATGGAACATGAGTTCTCATCGTAAGACTGCCATGGCCGGATCGCTGCTCACCGCCTCGTTCACGTCGGTGATGATCCTCGGCTTCACCGCCTCGGCGGACGACGAGGGAGGATTGAGCAATCACGGCGGAAAGACCGTGGACGCGGCACCGGCGGACGTAAAGCTCTCGACCCTGCTGTCCAAGGAAATCAAAGTCGACAACACGTCCGGGGAAACGGATATCACCGGCGTCGTGAAGAACGATGGCAGCAAGGCGAGCGGTGAAATCCGATTGCTTGTGGTCGGTTTTGACGGCATGACGGTCAAGAACGTCAAGGGCTGTTCGGCAATTCCGGAGGGGGACCTTCCCGACGGCGCGAACAGCGGTTTCGCGTGCGCGATCGACGATCTCGCGGCCGGAAAGTCGAAGACCTATGCGATCGACGCCACGTACGACCTGAGCGAGCGGGGCAAGATCTGTCTGCCGGTGCAGAACGCCGACGGTTCGAAGACGTACTGGCAGCAGGGCCCGGTCCCGTTCGGCGCGACCAACCAGGCACCGAACGAGCCCGCCACGCCCCTGCTCCTCGGCACCGACAACAGCCCGGTCACCCCCGGCGGCGGTGACGGTGGAGACGGCGACGGCGGTGGCAGCGGCGGTGGCGGTGGCGGGAAGGACGACCAGCCGGACGAGCTGCCGCAGACCGGTCCGGCCGACCGCGTCCTGCCGTTGGGCATGGCGGGCGCCGCGCTCATCTCGGCCGGTGCGGCGGGGCTGTGGTGGAACCAGCGGCGTGCCCGGCAGGAGTCCTGACCCGGGAACGCCTCCACCAGGAAGCGGCGCACGCGTGAACGCCGAAGAGGCTCGCCGTGGTGCGGTCGGTGTACGACCCGGCGAGCCTCTTCGGGGGCGCGGCGCCCGCTCGGTGGCGGGGCGTCACGAGGTCACTTCTTCAGCAGTTTCCATGCCGTCGGCAGCAGCCCCATGGCCAGCGCGACCTTGAGGGCGTCTCCGATCAGGAAGGGGGTGAGGCCGAGCGCGACGGCGGAGGAGAGGCTGATGCCGGCGGTGGCCGCGAGGTACGGGACGCCGACGGCGTAGATGATCGCCTCGCCGACGAGCATCGTGCCGGCCATCCGCAGCGTGGAGCGGTCGCCGCCCCGACGGGCCAGGGCGCCCACGGCGGCGACCGCCAGGATCATGCCGAGGATGTAGCCGAAGGAGACGCCGACGCCGGACGTGCCGTTGGCGAACCACGGCACGCCCATGAGGCCGGCCAGCGCGTACAGGGCGAGGGAGGCGACACCGCGGCCCGCGCCGAGGGTGGTGCCGACGAGCAGGGCCGCGAAGGTCTGGCCGGTGACCGGGACCGGCGAGCCCGGCACGGGCACCGCGATCTGGGCGGCGAGCCCGGTGAGCGCGGCGCCGCCGACCACGAGCGCGATGTCGCGGGCGCGGGCGCCGGTGAAGGGCAGACGGTCGGCGAGGACCTCGCCGGGGCGGGCTGACGTGGCGGCGGCGGTGCTCATGTTCGGGTTCACTCCGGCGGGTGACGGGGGCGGGGACTCGGTGACGCTATCCCAGGCGCCGTGCGCCGGACACCGTCAGCGCTCGACAAAGGGTCGATCGACGGCTTGGTGGACTTCGGACAAAGGATGCGGGTTACACCCGGTACGGCGTGACACCGGTCACTGAGGTGGAGTGGCTTGCGTCCTGACGGGGTGTCGCCTCGCGTCTGTAGGGTTTCACCAATCGGGTCGGCGGGGTGGACAGGTGCCGTCTCGCCCGTCGGTCGCCGTCTGGGCAGCGGTGGGCCGTTTTGCTAGCTTCGGACGCATGGTTGCCCAGGCCCGGTACTTCACGTCGCGTCGCTACGTCGACCTGCGACGCGTGGGCGCGGCCACCTGTCGCCGACCCGGGTGAGGCGGCTCCGGCACGTCCCGCCCTCCGTGAGGCGCAGTGTCGGACCCGTTCCCGAGGATGATCGCCATGCCGCGTGCCGCGACAGCACCCACCCTTCATGCCCCCTCTCCCCCAACTCCCGCTTCTTCCACCGCCTTTCGGTCCGCTCCCCCGTCGGCGCCTTCCGGCGCTCCCGGGTCTCCCGTGCCGCGTGCCGCGGACAGTGACCGGCGGCGGACCAGTGCCAGCGTGGTCCTGCGGTCCGTGCTGGAGCACGGTCCCGTGGCGCGCAGCGTCATCGCCCGGGTGACCGGGCTGTCGCCGGCGTCGGTGACCGACTACTGCGCCCGCTTCACCGGGCTCGGACTCCTCCGTGCGGCCGAGCCTCCCCGACGCTCCAAGGCGGCGGGGCGTCCGCATGTGCCCCTGGACCTGGACGACTCGCGGTTCGTGGTGGGCGGGGTGCATGTGGCCGTCCCGTTCACCACGGTGGCGCTGCTCGATCTGCGTGGACGGGTGCTCGTGGAGCGGCGGTCGAAGCACGTGTCCACCGAGCCCGGACCGATCCTGGCGCGGGCAGCCGATGAACTCCGGGCCCTGCTGGACGCGACGCCGGGCCGCCGGGCCCTGGCCGTCGGCTTCGCGGCCGGTGGCTGGGTGGACCGGGAGACCGGGACCGTCGTCGAGCATCCACTGCTGGGCTGGCGTGAGGTGCCGGTGCGGGAGGTGCTCGGTGGTCTCACGGGGCTGCCGGTCCATGTGGACGGACACGCGCGGGCGTTGGTGGGCGCCGAGCAGTTGTTCGGGCAGGCGCGGGGCAGCCGGAGCGTGCTGCACCTGTTCGTGGGCAACATGGTCGACGCGGCGTTCGCGACCAACGACGAGGTGCACCACGGGCCGCGCTCACAGGCCGGTTCGGTCGCCCATCTGCCGTTGCCCGGCGGCACCGAGCCGTGCGACTGCGGGCGGGTCGGCTGCCTCCAGGTCGAGTTGAGCGAGCGGACCCTGTGCCGGCGGGCCCGGGAGGCCGGGGTCGTCGACGGGGCGAACCCGATGCGGGTGCTGGCCGCGGCGGCGGACGGCGACGCGACGGCCGTACGGCTGTTGATGGAGCGGGCGCGGATGGTGGGGCGGGCGGCGGAGCTGCTGCTCGACGTGCTGAACCCGGAGACCGTGGTCGTCACCGAGATCGGGGTGATCGGCCGGGCGGACTGTCTCGCCGCGTTGCACGAGGTGGTCGGGGCGGGCCGGGCGGCGGCCGTGGTGCCGACGAGCTTCCCCGACTCCGTGCCGGCCACGGCGGGCGGGGCGGTGGCCCTGGACGTGCTGTTCCGGGATCCACTGGGGTCCGTGGAGCGTCTGGAGCTTCCGGAGCGCGCCTCGGCCGTGATCGGTTAATTCAGAAACTCCGAATGTTGACAGGCCTTGCCGAAGACCGGGAACATCGTATTCATGCTGCTCACGAGTTGTCGCACCCTCTGTTGCTGACCCGTTGACGTCCCGGAGTGCCCGGCGCACTCCGGCTACGCGGCACTTTCTCCTGCGTGGAATCCACTTACGCGGTTCTCCGCTGTCCCCGTCCGTTTTTCCCACGGTTTCTCCGTGCGCTTCAGTGCGCGCAGTCACACATTTCTTCTCTGGGGGTCCTCCCATGCCTTCTTCCGCCGTGCCCGGTTTCGACCGGCGACTCCTCCTCACCTCACTGCTCGGCGTCACGGCCGCGGCGGCCGGGCTCAGTGGCTGCGCCGACAGCAGTGCGGCGACCGCCCGCACGGCGGCGGACGCGCCGCTGCCCACCAGGGTTCCCCGGGGTACGAGCCTGAAGATCTCCTCGTTCCAGAATCAGCAGGAGTTGCAACTCGAGCTCGCGAAACTCGACGATCTGCCCTTCCGGGTGAGCAGTTGGGCGAACATCGGCGCCGGCCCGGATGTCATCAACGCTTTCCGGTCGGGTTCGCTGGACGTCGCCAACAATGCGGGGATCCCGCCGATCCAGGCGCATTTCCAGGGATACGACGCGAAGATCGTCGCGATCAATCTCACCCGGAAACCGAACTATCTCTTCGCCACCAAACCCGGCAGCGACATCACCACGGTCAAGGATTTCCGGGGCAGGAAGCTCGCCTTCTCCCAGGGGCAGGCCCAGGGCGTCGTCCTCCTGCGGGCGTTGAAGGAGGCGGGACTCGCCCACGACGACGCCGAGTTGGTCCCGCTGACCAGCAACCAGTTCCTGACGGCCCTCCAGTCGGGTCAGGTGGACGTGGCTCCGCTCGCCAACCAGCAGGCGCCCGCCTACCTCCAGCAGTACGAGTCCAAGGGCGCCCGCACGATCCCCACCGACGTGGTGGACCTGCTCAGCCTGCTGTGGGCGCCGGCCTCCGTGCTGGCCGACTCCGCGAAGGCCGCCGCCGTCGCCGCGTACATCCCGTACTGGGCGAAGGGTGCGGTCTGGCAGTACGAGAACCCGGACATCTGGAACGAGGAGTTCTACGTGAAGACCCAGAACCTGACGGCCGCCCAGGCCGAGTCGATCAGTGAGCTCGCCAACAAGCCGTTGTTCCCGCCGAGTTGGGACGAGGCCATCAGGTGGGAGCAGGAGACCGCCGATCTGCTGGCGGAGGGCGGCTTCGTGAGGAAGTTCGACGTCGGCACGCTCTTCGACCGGCGGTTCGAGGGGATCGCCGCGCAGGCCGTGACCGCGGAGTACCGCAGGTGAGCGCCGTGACCACGGGAGCCGCCGCCCCGACCGCGGCGGGCACCGTGAGCGACACGACCGGCCCCGGCGCGTCCCGTTCCGGCGTCCTCTCATCCGGCGCCGGCGTGGCCGTGCAGGAGACCGTCCAGGTCCGCAGGCGTCGCCGTCTCTCCCCCGGGAAGCGGCTGCCCGCCTCCCGGCTGGTCGGGCCCGTGCTGTTCCTCGCGCTCTGGGCCGTCGCCTCCGCCGCAGGTCAGCTCGATCCGGCGGCGATCCCGGCGCCTTGGACGGTGCTGGAGACCGGTGTCCGCCTGTGGACCGACGGGACGTTGACGACGGACATCGTGACCTCGCTGCAGCGGGCCGGGTCCGGGTTCGCGATCGGGCTGACCGCCGGGATCGTGCTCGCCCTGGCCTCCGGGCTGAGCCGGACCGGCGAGGCGCTGATCGACGGGACCGTGCAGCTCAACCGGGCGATCCCGACGCTGGGTCTGATTCCGCTGTTCATCCTCTGGCTGGGCATCGGTGAGACCTTCAAGATCGCGATCATCGCCATCGTCGTCTACATCCCGATCTACCTCAACACCCATGCCGCGCTGGCCGGGATCGACAGCCGTTTCGTCGAACTCGCCGAGGTGCAGGGCCTGTCGAGGTTCCAGTTCGTCCGGCAGATCGTCGTCCCCGGCGCGTTGCCCGGCTTCTTCGTGGGTCTGCGGCTCGGGGTGACCGGCTCCTGGCTGGGTCTGGTCGTCCTGGAGCAGATCAACGCCACCAACGGACTCGGCTACATGATGTTCCAGGCCCAGAACTACGGCCAGAGCGACGTCATCCTCGTCGGCCTGGCCGTCTACGGGATCTTCGGCCTGGTCTCCGACAGCGCGGTCCGTCTCATCGAACGGAGGGTGCTGTCATGGCGACGCACACTGAGCAGCTGACCGCCACCGAGCTTCCGACGCAGCTGACCGCCACCGAGCCTCCGGCGGTCACCACGGCCACGACCGCCCCGCCCGCCGTCCGACTCCGCGACCTGACCAGGTCGTTCGACGGGCGCAAGGTCCTCGACGGCATCGACCTCGACATCCCCGCCGGACAGTTCGTCGCCCTGCTCGGGCACAGCGGCTCCGGCAAGAGCACGCTGCTGCGGGCGGTCGCCGGACTCGACCACGAGGTGGCGGGCAGCGGCCGGCTCACCGCGCCGACCAGGGTGTCCGTCGTCTTCCAGGACTCCCGTCTGCTGCCCTGGCGCCGCGTCCTCGACAACGTCCTGCTCGGCACGGAGGGCAAGGACGCCGCCGACAAGGGCCGCGCGGCCCTCGCCGAGGTGGGCCTGGGGGGCCGTGAGCGCGCCTGGCCGAACGAGCTGTCCGGCGGTGAGGCCCAGCGCGCGGCGCTGGCCCGCTCCCTGGTCCGCGAGCCCGAACTGCTGCTCGCCGACGAGCCGTTCGGCGCGCTGGACGCACTCACCCGGATCAGGATGCACACCCTGCTCAGGCAGCTGTGGGAGCGTCACCGGCCGTCCGTGCTGCTCGTCACCCATGACGTGGACGAGGCGATCGTGCTCGCCGACCGGGTCCTCGTGCTCGAACACGGCCGCATCGGCCTCGACCTGACCATCGACCGCCCGCACCCGCGCTCGTACCGGGATCCCCTGCTGGGCGAGTACCGCGAGCGGCTGCTGGCCGCGCTCGGTGTGACGGCAGACCACCAGTGAACGCCGGCGCACCGCCCACGACCACGGAGAACCCCCAGTGACCCGGGAGAACAGACACGTGTCCGCACGACAGCTCCACCTCAACGCCTTCCTGATGAACACCGGGCACCACGAGGCCTCGTGGCGGCTGCCCGAGTCCGACCCGTACGCGCACGTCGAGCTGGACCACTACGTGCGGCTGGCCCGGATCGCCGAGCGCGGCACGTTCGACTCGCTGTTCCTGGCGGACGCGCCGCAGCTGTGGGGCAGCGTGGGCCAGCGTCCGGCGGGTGCCCTGGAGCCGCTCACCCTGCTGACCGCGCTGGCGACGGCCACCGAGCACATCGGGCTGATCGCCACCGCCTCCACCTCCTACAACTCCCCCTACAACCTGGCCCGCAGGTTCGCCTCGCTCGACATCCTCAGCGGCGGCCGGGCCGGCTGGAACATCGTCACCACCGCCGGTGCCGAGGCCGCCCGCAACTTCGGTCTGGACGCCGAGCCCGCGCACGCCCAGCGGTACGCCCGGGCCGCCGAGTTCCTCGACGTGGCCCTGAAGCTCTGGGACAGCTGGGAGGACGACGCGATCGTCGCCGACCAGGAGACCGGCGTCTGGGGCGACGACAGCAAGATCCATCCGCCCCGGCACCGGGGGAGGTACTTCAGCGTCGAGGGACCGCTCAACGTGCCGCGCTCGCCGCAGGGTTATCCGCTGCTGGTGCAGGCGGGGTCCAGCGAGGACGGAAAGGCGTTCGCCGCGCGGTACGCGGAGGCCGTGTTCACCGCGCAGCAGACCCTCGGGGACGCGCGGGCCTTCTACGCCGACCTGAAGTCCCGTACAGCCGCGGCCGGTAGGGACCCCGAGCACGTCAAGGTGCTGCCCGGGATCGTCCCCGTCCTCGGGTCGACGGAGGCCGAGGCACGGGCGGCCGAGCGGGTCCTGGAGGACCACATCGTGTACACGCACGGGGTGGGCAACCTGGAGCGGCTGCTGCAACTGCCCGCCGGTTCCCTGGAGCTGGACGCACCGCTGCCGGCCGATCTGCCGCCGGAGAGTGCGATCGAGGGGGCCAAGAGCCGCTACACGCTCGTCGTCGAACTGGCCCGGCGCGACCGGCTGACCGTACGGGAGCTGATCGGGCGGCTGGGCGGTGGTCGCGGGCACCTCACCTTCGCCGGGACGCCCGAGCAGGTCGCCGACACGATCGGGACCTGGTTCACGGAAGGCGCCGCCGACGGCTTCAACATCATGCCCGCGGTGCTGCCATCCGGTCTCGACGCCTTCGTCGAGCACGTCGTCCCGATCCTGCGCGCCCGTGGTCTGCTCCGCACCGAGTACGGCCCGCGCCGGACCCTGCGGGACCGCTACGGCCTGTCCCGCCCCGCCAACCAGCACGTCAGCGCCCTCCCAGTCGCGTCCGCGTCCGCACCCGCCCTCGTCTGATCCACTGAAAGGAACCACGCCATGAGCATCGACATCCAGAAGGTCACCGGGAACATCGGCGCCCGGGTCTCCGGCGTCGACGTCTCCCATCCCCTCGGCGAGCGGACGGTCGCCGCGCTGCGTGAGGCGCTCAACGTCCACAAGGCGCTCGTGTTCGACGACGTGCACCTCGACGACGACGGTCATCAGGCCTTCGTCCGGCACTTCGGCGACATCACCACCGCCCACCCGACCGTCTCGGCCGTCGCGGGTGCCGCGAACGTCCTGCCCGTGGACAGCGAGCGGGGGCGCGCCAACCACTGGCACACCGACGTCACGTTCGTCCTCAACCCGCCGCAGGCCACCACCCTGCGCAGCATCACCGTCCCGCCGTACGGGGGCGAGACCCTGATCGCCAACGCGGCGGCGGCCTACCGGGACCTGCCCGAGCCGCTGCGGCGGCTGGCCGACGGCCTGTGGGCCGAGCACACCAACGACTACGACTACGCGGTGCCGGACGAGGAGATCGACGCGGAACGGGCGGCGCAGCGCGCCCAGTTCACCTCGATCACCTACCGCACGGCTCACCCGGTGGTCCGGGTCCACCCTCTGACCGGCGAACGCGGCCTGTTCATCGGCGGGTTCGCGCAGCGGATCGTGGACCTGTCGTTCGGCGAGTCCCGCAAGGTCCTGGACCTGCTCCAGTCGTATGTGACCCGGCCGGAGAACGTGCTGCGTCACCGCTGGTCGGAGAACCAGCTCGTGGTCTTCGACAACCGCATCACCCAGCACTACGCCATCGACAATTACGACGGTCTGCCGCGCCGGCTGCACCGGGTGACCGTCGCCGGTGACGTCCCGGTGGGCATCGAGGGCAAGGAGAGCTACTCGATCGAGGGGGACGCCTCGCACTACACGTCCGTGGCCGCCCGGGAGGAGAGGACGCCCGTAGCCGCGTAGTCACCTTCCGTGCCGGTCGTGTCCGGATAGCGGACAGCCCCTCCATGCGTGTGGAGGGGCTGTTCAGACTGTCGGCGTTTTTGCCGATCTCACGCATTGGACGAACCGCGCCCATGCCCAGCACCTCCGTCAAGGCTCCACAAGAGCCCGACGCGTCCCTGTCCCACGGCCTCAAGCAGCGCCACCTGTCGATGATCGCCCTCGGCGGCGTGATCGGCGCGGGTCTCTTCGTCGGGTCGGGGGCGGGCATCGCCGCCGCCGGTCCCTCGATCGTCCTCGCGTACGCGCTCTCCGGGCTCCTCGTCATGCTGGTGATGCGGATGCTCGGCGAGATGTCCGCCGCGTACCCGTCCTCGGGTTCCTTCTCCGCGCACGCCGAACGCGCCATCGGTCCGTGGGCGGGCTTCACGGCCGGCTGGTCGTTCTGGGTGCTGCTCTGCACGGCCGTCGGACTGGAGGGCATCGGCGCCGCGAAGATCGTGACGGGATGGCTGCCCGGGACGCCCGAGTGGGCCTGGGTGGCGCTGTTCATGCTGGTGTTCCTGGGCACCAACCTGGCCGCCGTGAAGAACTTCGGCGAGTTCGAGTTCTGGTTCGCCGCGCTGAAGGTCGGTGCGATCTCCCTGTTCCTGGTGCTGGGCGTGCTGGCCGTGGCCGGTGTCCTGCCCGGCACCGACGCGCCCGGCCTCACCAACCTCACCGGCGAGGGAGGTCTGCTGCCGGGCGGTGCGGACGGCCTGGTCATCGGGCTGCTGGCGTCGATCTTCGCGTACGGCGGTCTGGAGACCGTGACCATCGCGGCGGCCGAGTCCGAGGACCCGGTGAAGGGCGTGGCCACGGCGGTCCGTACGGCGATGTGGCGCATCGCCCTCTTCTACATCGGCTCCATGGCGGTCATCGTCACCCTCGTCCCGTGGGACTCCAAGGAGGTCGTGGAGAAGGGCCCGTACGTCGCCGCCCTGGACCACCTGGGGATCCCCGGCGCCGGTCAGGTGATGAACGTGGTCGTGCTGGTGGCCCTGCTGAGCGCGATGAACGCCAACATCTACGGCTCGTCCCGGATCGCCTACTCGCTGGTGGCGCGCGGGCAGGGCCCGAAGGCGATCGGGCGGGTGTCGGGCGGGGTCCCCCGGATCGCGGTCCTCGCCTCCAGCGTCTTCGGCTTCCTCTGCGTCCTGCTCAGCTACTGGCGCCCCGACGACGTCTTCCCCTGGCTGCTGAACATGATCGGGGCGGTGGTCCTCGTCGTCTGGATCCTCATCGCCGTCTCGCAGTTGCTCCTGCGCCGCCGGATCGAGCGGGAGGCCCCGGAGCGGCTGGTCGTGCGGATGTGGGCGTTCCCCTGGCTGACGTGGGTGGCGCTCGCGGGGATGGCCGCGATCTTCGTCCTGATGGCCCGGGAGCCGGGGACGCGGACGCAGTTGTACTGGACGGGCGGGATGACGCTGGTCCTGGCGGTGGTCGGGTACGCCCGGCAGCGGGTGCGCGCCACGCGCTGACCTCAGCGCGGCGCACGCCGACATCGCACGCACACACTTCAGGGCCCTCGCGCGGAGGACGGACGGTCGGTTCGCGCGAGGGCCCTTTGGCGTGCCTGGGCACGCCCCCACAGTCTCTTGCTGCTAGCGTGCACTTGCAAGTACTTTGCAATAAGAGGTCGGAGGGGACCCCCATGCCCGTCTATACACTTCCCGAACTGCCGTACGACTACGCGGCACTGGCGCCCGTGATCAGCCCCGAGATCATCGAGCTGCACCACGACAAGCACCACGCGGCGTACGTCAAGGGAGCCAACGACACCCTGGAGCAGCTGGCCGAGGCGCGGGACAAGGAGACCTGGGGGGCGATCAACGGCCTGGAGAAGAACCTGGCCTTCCACCTCTCCGGCCACATCCTGCACTCGATCTACTGGCAGAACATGACGGGTGACGGCGGCGGCGAGCCCCTGGAGAAGGACGGCGTCGGCGAGCTGGCGGACGCGATCGCCGAGTCCTTCGGCTCCTTCGCGGGCTTCAAGGCCCAGTTGACCAAGGCCGCCGCGACCACCCAGGGCTCGGGCTGGGGCGTACTGGCGTACGAGCCGCTGAGCGGACGACTGGTCGTCGAGCAGGTTTACGACCACCAGGGCAACGTCGGCCAGGGCTCGACCCCAGTCCTGGTCTTCGACGCGTGGGAGCACGCCTTCTACCTGCAGTACAAGAACCAGAAGGTCGACTTCATCGACGCCATGTGGGCCGTCGTGAACTGGCAGGACGTGGCCCGCCGTTACGCGGCCGCCAAGTCCCGCGCCGACGTGCTGCTGCTGACCCCCTGAGCCGGTGACCGAGACGTCCTGCTCGTGATCGTCTTCTCAACCTTCACCGGGCAGGCGGGAAAAGGGAGAACCCCCGCGAGGACGTGACTCGCGGGGGTTCTCACCGTCCGGGACCGCCGGAACACGCCACGGCGGGACGCATTCCGGTCTGACCGCTTCCTCGGCTTTCACCCTATGCTCCCGTTTCCGGCCGGATGCCCGATCCGGCGGACCGGACCGGGAGGTCGCGTGGACACGAGCTACAAGCACTGCCCGCCGTGCGGCGGCGGCAAGCCCCTGCCCTTCTACAAGGCGGACAAGGAAGTACGGCAGTACCTGGAGTCCCTGGGCAAGAACCCGGCCGGCTGGTGGCGCTGCGCCAACCACGGCGAGAAGGGCCGCTGCCTGTTCGTCCAGCCGTACGGCAAACAGAGCGAGGGCCTGACCCTTCCCGAGTCCTTCCGGTGACCAAAACGCCGGGCGCCCTAGGCGAGTGAGCCGAAGGGGCGCGCCTGTGTCGAGAGGGCATGGGGGCACCTCCCGCTCGAGCGAAGCCGAGAGTGGGGGAGCGCGCAGCGCCCGACGAAGGAGGGCCGAGCACGATCGCCGTCTCGACACAGGCACAAGCGCCCCGGAGGCGAACCGAGCCCTAAGAAAGGTTGCTGAAGTCGGGACCCTGCGTGCGGGAGCGCTTGATCTCGTAGAAGCCGGGGACCGAGGCGACGAGGAGGGTGCCGTCCCAGAGCCTGGCGGCCTCCTCGCCCTTCGGGGCGGGGGTGACGACCGGGCCGAAGAAGGCGATCTGCTCGCCGTCGGGGCCGGGGACGGCGATGACGGGCGTGCCGACGTCCTGGCCGACCTTGTCGATGCCCTCCTTGTGGGAGGCGCGCAGCTGCGGCTCGTACGGGGTGGAGTCCCAGTGGTCCATGAGGGAGTCGGGCAGGCCGACGTCCTTCAGGGCGGCGGCGACCGTCTCCTTCTCCGGGCCCTCGCCCTGGTTGTGGATACGGGTGCCGAGCGCGGTGTAGAGGTCGCCGAGAACCTCGGCGCCGTGCTCCTCCTGAGCGGCTATGACGATCCGTACCGGACCCCACGCCTTCTTCTCCAGCAGCTCGCGGTACTCCTCGGGCAGCTCGTCGATCTTGGGCTCGTTCAGTACCGCGAGGCTCATCAGGTGCCAGCGGACCTCGATGTCCCGGACCTTCTCCACCTCCAGGACCCAGCGCGAGGTCATCCAGGCCCAGGGGCACAGCGGGTCGAACCAGAAGTCGACAGGGGTCCTGCCGGAGGTCTGCTCGGTCATGGTTCTCCTCGGAAGAGATCGATAAGGCGAAGTCGTGCGGGCTCGGTCCACCGGGCGACAACCCGGCAACACCGGGGACCGCCCCGGCCATTCCCGCGGTACATGGCAGGATCGGGATGTCCGCATACTGAACACACCCCGAGGGAGTGCCGCCCGTGCCCGGTGAGAATCTGACCCGTGACGAGGCCCAGGAGCGGGCCGCGCTGTTGTCCGTCGACGGTTACGAGGTCTCGCTCGACCTGCGGTCCGCCGTCGGGAACGCCGGCGGGCCCGGCGGCGAACCGCGCACCTTCCGGTCGGTGACGACGATCCGCTTCCGGTGCGCCGACCCGGGAGCCACGAGCTTCGCCGACCTGGTCGCGCCGCGCGTGACGGCCCTCTCCCTCAATGGCAAGGACCTCGACCCGAGCGAGGTCTTCGACGGCTCCCGGATCACCCTCGACGACCTGGCCGCCGAGAACGAGCTGGTGGTGGACGCCCAGTGCGCCTACTCCCGCACCGGCGAGGGCATGCACCGCTTCGTCGACCCCGAGGACGGCGAGGTCTACCTCTACACGCAGTACGAACCGGCCGACGCCCGCCGGGTCTTCGCGAACTTCGAGCAGCCGGACCTCAAGGCCCCGTACCGCTTCGAGGTGCGCGCCCCCGAGGGCTGGGTCGTGTGGAGCAACGGGGTCGGTGAGCAGACGGACGGCGTGTGGCGGTTCGCCGAGACGAAGCCGATCTCGACGTACATCACGGCGGTCGTCGCGGGCCCGTACCACTACGTCACCGACACCTACGAGCGGACCTTCGAGGACGGCACACGGCTGGAGATCCCCCTCGGCGCGATGTGCCGCAAGGGTCTCGCTCCCTACTTCGACTCCGGCGACGTCTTCGAGGTCACCAAGCAGGGGCTGGACTTCTTCCACGACCACTTCGACTACCCGTACCCGTTCGGGAAGTACGACCAGGCGTTCGTACCCGAGTACAACCTGGGCGCGATGGAGAACCCCGGACTGGTCACCTTCCGCGAGGAGTTCATCTTCCGGGGCAAGGTCACCCGGGCGTCGTACGAGCGGCGGGCCAACGTCATCCTGCACGAGATGGCGCACATGTGGTTCGGCGACCTGGTGACCATGGTGTGGTGGGACGACCTGTGGCTCAAGGAGTCCTTCGCGGACTTCATGGGCTCCTTCTCGATGGTCGAGGCGACCCGCTTCACCAACGGCTGGGTCACCTTCGCCAACAACCGCAAGTCCTGGGCCTACCGCGCCGACCAGCTGCCCTCCACGCACCCGATCACGGCCGACATCCGTGACCTGGAGGACGCCAAGCTCAACTTCGACGGCATCACCTACGCCAAGGGCGCCTCCGTGCTGAAGCAGCTGGTGGCGTACGTGGGGCGCGAGGCGTTCCTGGAGGGCGCCCGGCGCTACTTCAAGCGGAACGCGTACGGCAACACGAAGCTGGGCGACCTGCTGTCGGTCCTGGAGGAGACCAGCGGGCGGGACATGACGTCCTGGTCGCGGGCCTGGCTGCAGACGGCGGGCGTCAACTCCCTCACCCCGCAGGTGCTGCTCGACCCCGAGGGCCGGATCGACGAGCTGGCGGTGGTGCAGGAGGCGGCCGAGTCGCACCCCGAGCTGCGGCCGCACCGGGTGGCGATCGGCCTGTACCGGCGTACGGACGCGAACGGGAAGGGCGGCTCCGGCGCGCTGGAGCGGTACGCGCGCGTCGAGGTGGACGTGGACGGGCCGCGTACGGTCGTGGCCGAGCTGGCGGGGGCCGAGGCCCCGGCGCTGGTGCTGGTCAACGACGACGACCTGACGTACTGCAAGATCCGGTTCGACGCGGCGTCGCTGGACACGCTGCGGGCCGGGCTCGGTGACATCGCCGACCCGCTGGCGCGGGCGCTGTGCTGGTCGGCGCTGTGGAACCTGACGCGGGACGCGCTGTTGCCGGCGCGGGACTTCGTCGACCTCGTGCTGCGGTTCGCCGGGCGGGAGTCCGACATCGGGGTGCTGCAGATGCTGCACGCGTGGGCGGGCTCTGCGCTCACGCACTACGCGGCGCCCGAGTGGCGGGAGACCGGGAGCCGGCTGCTCGCGCAGGGCGCGCTGCGGGAGCTGCGGGCGGCCGGGGCGGGCAGCCAGCACCAGCTGACGTGGGCCCGGTTCTTCGCGTCGGTGGCGTCGGACGAGACCGAACTGTCGGTACTGCAGGAGCTGTTGCACGGGACCGAGAAGATCGACGGGCTGGAGGTCGACCAGGAGCTGCGGTGGGCCTTCCTGGAACCGCTGGCGACGCACGGGGTCGCCGACGAGGGAGTCCTGGCCGCCGAGTTGGCGCGGGACGACACGGCCTCCGGGAAGCGGCATCAGGTGCGGTGCCTGGCGGCGCGGCCGTCCGCCGCGGTCAAGGCGCAGGCGTGGGCCACGGTGGTGGAGTCGGACAAGCTGTCCAACGCGTTGGTCGAGGCGACGATCACGGGGTTCGCGCGGCCGTCCCAGCGGGAGTTGGTGGCGCCGTACGCGGCGAAGTACTTCGAGGTGATCGAGCGGGTGTGGGCGGAGCGGTCCATCCAGATCGGGATGGACGTGGTGCGGGGGCTGTTCCCGTCGCTCCAGGACTCGCCGGGGACGCTGGAGGCGACGGACACGTGGCTCGCCTCGCACACGTCGGCGCCGCCGGCGTTGCGGAGGCTGGTGATCGAGGCGCGGGACGATCTGGCCCGGGCGTTGCGGGGGCAGGAGTGTGACGCGGCGGCGAGGTAACCGCCGTCGGGAGATTGGGTGTTGCACACCCGGCAACCGCCGCTGGGCGGGGCCGGGTGCGCTCACCGGCGCTTGCCGGGTGCCGCCTGCGCCCGCCCGGGTTGAGGGTTACGAAATTCGGGTAATCGGAGCCGTAACCTTTTTCGGTCGCCGTCCGGACCAGCGGATATCGGCAGTCGAACGCACGTACTTTAGTGCGGTCTTGTCCGGATTTGTCGACGGGCGTGTAACAGAGGTTCATGGGCGGGCCCGACGCGGGAACCTCCGGGTCATGACGCACAACACCCCGCTCTCCCCCCGCCCCCTCCGTCGCCACTCGGACGTCACGCGCCGGGTGCTGACGGCCGCGCAGCTGCGCGCGCAGGGTGTCACCGCCGCCGAGACGAACGAGCAGTGCCGGCCCGGTGGCTCCTGGCAGCAGATCCTGCCGGGTGTGTTCCTGCTGCACCCGGGCCCGCCCACCTCGGAGGAGCGCCTGCACGCGGTGCTCTCGTACGCGGCCCGATCCCCCTTCCGCGAGACCTCCACCGGGGCCACCGGGGCCACCGGCGTCGCCGGGGTCCCCGCGCAGCCGAACGCCGACGAGCCCCGTCCGGCGGCGACACCCCGCTACGCGGACGCGGTGATCACCGGGCTCGCCGCCCTGACGCTGCACGGCTTCGCGTCCGCTCCCCCGCTCCCGTCCCTCGACACGATCGACGTCCTGGTCCCCCGGCTGCGCCGGCTGCGGACCATGGGGTGCGCGCGGATCGTCCGCACCCCGGCCGTACCGACCCCGTCGTACGTGACCGGCCTGCCCGTCGCTCCCGTGCCGCGCGCCCTGGCGGACGCGGTCGGTGAACTCTCCGACGCGGCCACCGTGCGCAGGCTCCTGACGGAGGCGGTCCGGGCGGGGCACACCGAACCCGCCGCCGTGATCCGGGAGTTGACGGAGGCACGGCTCCTGAACCGTCCGCACGTGGCCGACGCCGTGGAGTCGCTGCTCGCGGAGGGGCGGGCCGTCGCGGAGGACCACCTGTACCGGATGGTCCGCGAACACGCCCTCCCCGACCCCGTCTGGAACGTGGACCTCCGCCTTCCCGGCGGTCCGCACCTCGGCGGCCTCGACGCGTACTGGCCGGAGCAGGCCGTCGCGGTCGAGCTCGACACCCGGGCCCCGCGCCAGGAGGACGACGCGCTGTGGTCCGAGTACGCCCGCAAGCGGGAGGTGCTGGAGCGGCTCGGCATCACCGTCGTGCACGTCACGCCACGGAAGCTGCGTGACTCGCTGGAGCAGCAGGCGGCCGTCGTCCGCACCGCGTTGATGGCGTCGTGCGACCGGGATCCGGCGGCGTACGTCGTGGTGCTTCCCCGGTAATCGGGAACTCGGACCACCAGGAGGGGAGGGGAAGGGCCGCCGCCCGTTCGGCGGCCCTTCCTCATGTCACCCCGGAGGCGGGACTACTTGCCGCAGAACTCCGCCTCCATGATCGACAAGCTGTCTCCCGTCCAGTCGCTGTTGAAATTGAAGGCGAGGGAGTGGCTGCCGTCGCTGGTGGTGACGGCCTCGGAGAGGGAGCCGTGAATGCCGCCGCTGTGGCCCCAGAGCTGGACGCCGCAGGAGAGCTTTCGCTCGACAAGGCCGAGGCCGTAGCCGGTCCGTTTGCCGTCGACCCGGACGGTGGTCTTCATCTCGGCGAGTTGCCGCTTCGGCAGGAGCTTGCCGCGCATGAGCGCCGAGTAGAAGCGGTTCAGATCGCCGGGGCTGGCGATCAGTTCGCCCGATGAGTTGGCCGCCGACGGGTTGTACTCCGTGACGTCGTACGTCTTGCCGGTCGTTGTCTCGGCAAGTTTCGAGTAGGCCCGGCTGTGGGGGCCGGGAACCGTGGGGTCGGTGCCGGGGATCTTCGTGCCGTGCAGGCCGAGCGGCTCGATGACGCGGTGGCGGATCTCGTCGCCGTACCAGTTGCCCGTGACCTTCTCGATCACCATCCCGGCCAGAACGAAGTTGGTGTTTGAGTAATTCCAGGAAGTACCGGGCGCGAAGTCCGGCTTGTGCTTCGTGGCGATCCCGACCAGTTGCTCCGGTGTCATCGTGCGGTGGCGGTTCTTGAAGAAGCCCTCCGCGAGGAAGAACGCGCGCTGGAAGTCGTCGTCGTCGGTGTAGTTGTAGATGCCGCTGGTGTGGTTGAGGAGCTGGCGGAGTGTGATCCTCCGGCCGTCGTTCCCCTTGCCGCGCACCAGGCCCGGCAGCCACTTGTCCACCTTGTCGTCGAGCGACAGGCGTCCCTCCGCCTCCAGTTGAAGCACCACCGTCGACACGAAAGTCTTGGTGATGCTGGCCGCGCGGAAGCGGTCGTGGGCGCTGCGTGCCTCGCCCGTCCTCAGGTCGCCGACGCCCGAGGTGGCCTTCCAGACGCCCTCCTTGGTCATGGCCTGGAGAGCCACGCCCACGACGCCATCCTTCACATTGGCGTCCATGGCTTCCTGGGTCGCGCCGTGGTCGTCTCTCGCGGGCGCCGCCATGGCCGCCGGTGCGGCCACCGCCACCGCCACGGCCACGGCGATGCCCGCCACCAGACCCCTGCGTGCTGTGCGTGCTGACATGTGCCCCCCTTCGCACCGACATTCTCGGCGGCTCCGAGAACGTTCGGTCGCGAGGGGGGACACCGGGACGGGCGGTCAGGTTGAGCAGGTGCGCGCCAGTTGAGCGGTATTCAGCCCTTTCGGAGTACCAGCTCCGTGTTGCGGTCGGCGGCCTTGCCCGTGAGGGTGTCACGGCGGCCGGGGGCGTTGTAGGACAGCTCGCGGTAGAGGGCGGCGAGGCCGGTCTGCGAGAGGTCGGTGAAGTCGGTGGCGTGCGGGGCGGCCGATTCGATCAGGGTGGTGAAGACGGAGAGCGTGCCGTCCTTGTTGTCCACCAGCTCGATGACGCGGGCGAGTTGGGGGAAGTCGATGTGGGAGGCCGTGGAGATCTCCCAGAAGGACCCGCCACCCGATGCCGGGTGCGGGGTGATGCGGTTGCGGTGGCTGTGGCCGTTCACCCAGGCCAGAACGTTGCGGTGGCGGCCGAGCAGCGCCAGCACCTCGTCGCCGCCGTGGCGGGCCTCGGTGGGGCGGGCGGGGTCCTTGCGCAGGTTCCGCATCGACGTGCTGGTGTGGTGGCTGAAGACGACGGCGTACGAACCGTCCTTGGCGGCCTCCTTCAACGTACGCTCCAGCCACTTGAGTTGGGCTGTACCGAGCGAGCCCTCGTAGTGGCCGCCGGGGTCGGTGGAGTCGAGGCTGACGCCGATGACGTCGTCGGCGATGCGGAAGGCGTAGTACTGGGTGCGGGCGTCGAGGTTGGCCTGGGAGTAGCCGTGACCGACGGGGCCGGGGCCGGTGTGGGCCGGGTCCAGGTGGGCCCTGAGGTACTCCTGCGGGGTGAAGGGGGCGCGGTTCTCGTCGGGGGTGACCGAACGCATTCTCTTCGCCTCGGACTTGAGTACGGCCTTCCAGTCGGCGCCCCGGGGGTCGCCGCCGCTCTTGACGTTGTCCCAGAGGGCCTTGCCGACCTGCTCGTCCAGCGTCATCAGCTTCTTCCCGCCGACCGCGAAGTCCGCGAAGAAGGAGTCGCCGGGGGCGTAGCAGCCGCCCGGGAGGGAGTCGTGGTTGCCGACCGTGGAGTACCAGGGGACGTTCAGTCCGGGGCTGTTGACCTCGCGGACCGCTGCGGCGAGGAAGCCGTTCAGACGGGGGAACCCGAGCTGCTTGTCGGCGTCGCGGAGGGCCGCGTCCGGCTGCCAGTACAGCTTGAGGCCGCTGTTCTGGACGCCCTCGTAGCGGCGCGGGTCACCGGAGTTGGGGGTGACCCGGCCGCCGCTCATCACCTTCAGGAACCAGTCCAGTTCCGTCCTGGAGTTGTTGTCGGTGTTGTCCCCGGTCGTCATCACGAAGTGGAGCGGGGAGCCGGTCACCGGGGCACCGCGCAGCGCGTTCACCCGCTCGACGAGCGAGACCGCGCCGGCCACGGACAGCGCCTCCTGCGGGCGCCAGGCGCTGGCGGTCTGGGCGCGCAGGTACTCGTAGCGCAGCGGGTGCTGGACGTCGACCACGTGCAGGTCCGTGAACTGCACGAAGGACGCCAGGGTCGTACGGCGCTTCTCACGGCCGGACTTGGGGGCGGCGAGGTCGCCGCGTACGACCCGCGCCCAGGCCGGTCCCGAGCCGAGACGGCGGTATCCGGAGGAGGTGCGGGGCGCCGCTACCGAGGCGAGGGTGGTGCCCCTGGTGTACGGCGCGAGGGGTGCGGCCGGAGCCTCTCTGTTGGAGAGGTTGGCCAAGGGGACCTCGGTGGCCGCGGCGCGGTCTGCGGCGGCGGAGGCGGCGTGGGCGTCGGTCTCCGGCCGCAGGGCGAAGCCGACGCCCGCGGCGAGGCCGACCGCGCCGGTGGCGGCGAGGAAGGCCCGGCGGTCAGGGTTGGTGGCGGCGGCAGCGACTGAGCGTATGCGCGACATGGCGCGGTCTCCCCGAGTGCGAACGCGTCGGAAGTGGTCGCGGGGGCCTCCGGCCTGGGTGCGGCCGACGGTGATTCCCGCTCGTACTTGATGCTTGGCAGCTGGGGTGGCCTGGACGTTAACGACGTCGCAACGGGTGGCGCCGATCACCGTACGTGGATCTTCGGGGACGGTGCGCGTCCACTGGGGGTTTCCGAATGTGAGGGGGAGGGACGGGAGGGGGTCACTCACTGTTCATCTGGTGGGGTACGGCACGTATGCGCTGTGGGGCTTCGGTGATGGCCGGTCCGCGCGTGCGTCGTGGCTTGTCGCGCCCCGCGGCGGTAGCCGCATATTCACCACTGCCCCGCGCCCCTAGGGAGTCACCGGTGGTTCCAGGTGGCCGTTCTCCGGGCGTTCCCGCCACAGGCGCAGGCCCAGGTCCACGAGGCCCACCCTTTCGAGGCCCGGGATCTCGTCCAGGGGGTGCCAGGCGGCCATGTCCGTGGAGCCGTTCGTCTCGTGGCGGAGGTCGCCGCCGGTGACGCGCGCCTCGTAGACGATGCGGAGTGCCTGGTGGTCGGCGCGGGCGCCGAGGCGGCGGGGGTAGGTGCGCCGGCCGGTGTCGATGCCGAGAAGGACGGTGGGCTCGACGGTGTAGCCGGTCTCCTCGGCGGCCTCGCGGACGACCGTGGCGTACGGGTCCTCGCCGTGGTCCATGCCGCCGCCGGGCAGGGTCCACTTCTTCTCGCCGCCGTCCCGGGAGACCCAGCGGGCCAGCAGCAGGTGTCCGTCGCGTACACAGACGGCATAGGCCGCCACCCTCAACTCCTCACGCATGCACAGACGTTAGCCAAAATGTCCGCTCATGCGCGGTCATCACCCCCATGACCGGTGGCGGGTTTACGCCATGACACAATCCCGCCTCGGTCAACACTCCCCAAACATATGTCCCTTCGGTAAGGCTGAGCGATCATCCGGCACCGCATAACGGACCGGACCGATCCGAACCCGCCGCTCGGATCATCAATGTTCGTTCTCACCTGAATTCCTTACCTACAGGGATGCTGATGACCCTCACCCCCCACCCCGGCTCTGGCCCGGGTGCGAGACGCGTGGCCCGCATAGCCGTGGCCGCGGGACTGGTCGCCGCGCTCTCCGCGGCCGGGCCGATACCCCTGGCCTTCTCGGCGGACGACCCGTCCGCCACCGTCCCGTCGGACGGTGGCGTCAAGTCCGCGCACGACAAGCTCGGTTCGACCGACGCCGATCTGCTCGCCGAGGCCAAGGCCGACGGCGACAAGAACGTCACGATGATGATCGCCACCACGCCCGGCAAGACCGAGCAGGTCTCCGAGCAGCTGGACGCGGTCAAGGGCGGCTCCGTGGGCCGTACCCACGACAAGCTCGGATACGTCCGCGCCACGGTCCCGACCAAGAGCGCCGACTCGGCCATCGCGGCCGCCGCGAAGCTCTCCTCCGTCCAGGGCATCGACCTGCGCCAGGAGATCATCCTCGACGACCCCTCGCCGGTCTCGGACAAGGATGCGAAGTCGCAGGCCACGGCGGCCAAGACGTACCCGGGTCCGAGCAAGAAGACCCCCGCCGAGAACCCGTACAACCCGTCCTTCGAGACGGGCGCCGTCGACTTCGTGAAGCAGAACCCGAAGGCGGACGGCCGGGGCATCACCATCGGCGTCCTGGACTCCGGTGTCGACCTCGCGCACCCCGCGCTGCAGAAGACCTCCACCGGCGAGCGCAAGATCGTCGACTGGGTGACGTCCACCGACCCGATCATCGACGGCGACGGCAGCTGGCGTCCGATGACGAACGCGGTCTCCGGCCCGACGTTCACCTTCGGCGGCCGGACCTGGAACGCGCCCGCGGGCTCGTACTCCGTCAACACCTTCCGTGAGTCGATCACGGCGGCCGGTGACGCGGCGGGCGACGTGAACCGCGACGGCGACACCACCGACGCGTGGGGCGTGCTCTACGACGCGGCGGCCGGCACGGTCACCGTCGACGTCAACCAGAACTTCGACTTCACCGACGACAAGCCGATGAAGCCGTACAAGGACGGGTACCAGATCGGCTACTTCGGCACCGACGACCCGGCGACCGAGGTCGCCGAGCGCCAGCCGTTCGTCGTCGAGTACCGCAAGGACGTCCCGATGGACCCCTTCGGGGGCGACTGGGTCGGCAAGAAGGCCGACTTCGTCAACATCGGTCTCATCTCCAGCGAGCACGGCACCCACGTCGCCGGCATCACCGCCGCGAAGGGCCTGTTCGGCGGCAAGATGAACGGCGCCGCCCCCGGCGCGAAGATCGTCTCGTCCCGCGCCTGCGAGTTCGGCCCCGGCTGCACCAACGTGGCGCTCACCGAGGGCATGATCGACCTCGTCGCCAACCGCGGCGTGGACATCGTCAACATGTCCATCGGCGGCCTCCCGGCGCTGAACGACGGCAACAACGCGCGCGCCGAGCTCTACACGCGCCTCATCGACACCTACGGCGTCCAGCTGGTCATCTCGGCCGGCAACTCGGGCCCCGGTGCCAACACGATCGGCGACCCCGGCCTGGCCGACAAGGTCATCTCGGTCGGCGCGGGCATCTCCAAGGAGACGTGGGCCTCCAACTACGGCTCGCAGGTCGCCAAGGACTACCAGCTGTTCAACTTCTCCTCGCGCGGCCCGCGTGAGGACGGCGGCTTCACGCCGACCCTGGTGGCGCCCGGTGCCGCGGTGAACACCGCGCAGACCTGGCTGCCGGGCGTCATCGCCCCCGAGGCGGGCTACACGCTCCCGGCCGGCTACCAGATGCTCAACGGCACCTCGATGTCCTCCCCGCAGGCGGCCGGCTCCTCCGCGCTGCTGCTCAGCGCCGCGAAGCAGAAGGGCATCGACCTGACGCCCGCGAAGCTGCGCACCGCGCTGACCTCGACCGCCGACCACATCAGCGGTGTCCAGGCGTACGCCGAGGGCGCGGGCATGATGAACATCGTCGACGCGTGGAAGTCGATCAAGGCGGGCGCCTCCGCGCACGAGTACAGCGTCAAGGCCCCGGTCGACACCGCGATCGACTTCGCGCTGAAGACGCCGGGCTTCGGCACCGGCATCTACGACCGTGAGGGCGGCCTGAAGGTCGGGCAGAAGAAGACGTACGAGGTGACCATCACCCGTACGTCCGGCGCCGACAAGGCGATCCGCCACGAGCTGCACCTGGAGAACAACCGGGACGACACGTTCCGGATCGTCGGCGACGACGTGGTCTCCCTGCCGCTGAACAAGCCGGTCACCGTGAAGATCGCCGCCAAGCCGGAGAACTCCGGCATCAGCAGCGCGATCCTGGAGGTCGACGACCCGAAGACGGTCGGCATCGACCGCCAGGTCCTCAGCACGGTGGTCGTCTCCGCGCCGCTGAAGTACACCCACTCGGCGTCGGGCGTCGTCCAGCGCAACGCCTTCAAGTCGTACTTCATCACCGTCCCCGAGGGTGCCAAGAGCCTCGAGGTCGCGATCAGCGGGCTGAAGGACAAGAGCCAGACCCGGTTCATCGCCAACCACCCGTACGGCGTCGCGGTCGAGAGCACCAGCTCCCTGACCTGCTACAGCAACTTCCAGGACGGCGGGGGCTGCAAGCCGGACGTGCGCTCGTACGCCAACCCGCAGCCCGGTGTCTGGGAGATCGAGGTCGAGTCGCGCCGGACCTCTCCGATGCTCGACAACACCTTCAAGCTGAACTTCGCGGTCTACGGCGCGAGCTTCGACCCGGAGGTCGTCACCGTCCCCGAGGCCAAGGTCGGCACCCCGACCGCCGCCTCCTGGAAGGTGACCAACGGCCTCGCCCCCGTCGACGGCAAGCTGACGGGCGGCCCGCTGGGCTCGGCGAAGTCCGGCCGGCCGACCATCGCGACCGGTGAGACCCAGACCTCCACGGTCGAGGTGCCCGCGGGCGCCGAGTCCCTGGACGTCGCCATCGGCAGCACCGCTGACACGGGCGCGGATCTCGACCTGTACGTCTACGACGCCGCGGGCACCCAGATCGCCAGCTCCGCGGACGGCGACTCCGAGGAGGCCGTCTCCATCCCGAAGCCGGCCGCCGGTACGTACACCATCGAGGTCGCCGGCTACGCGGTGCCCTCCGGGTCGACCGCCTACGACTACCGCGACGTCTTCTTCTCCTCCGCCCTCGGCGAGGTGAAGGTCGCGGACACCGCCGTCAAGCTCGGCACGGGCGCGTCGACCACCGTCTCCGGTGACGTCGTCGCGGCCGCCGAGGCCCCGGCCGGCCGGGAGTTCTTCGGCCAGGTGCAGCTGGTGAACGCGCGCGGCACCGCCGCGGGCACCGGCAGCGTGCGGATCGAGAAGGTCACGCCGTAGTGCGCCGGTAGTGCGTGAGCGGTACTGAGGCAAGGGAGGGGCGGGTGTCCGGATGGACACCCGCCCCTTCGCCTTGTCGCTTCGGTTTCCTTCGGCTCAGCGATCGGCCGGCTCAGCGGCTCAGTCGCACGTGATCTCCTTCGACTCCCGCAGCGCCGCCTCCATCCAGGCCCGTTCCCGGGCGATCTCCGCCTCCTCCGTGGTCCAGATGTCCGGCTGCGCGCTGTCCAGGGGGAAGCCGAGGAGGACGTGGTCGCCCTTCGCCAGTCGGGGGGCGACGTCGTGGCCCATGGGGAAGACGATCCGGTCCTCCCCCTTGCCGGGTTTGATCCAGCGGTCCACCTCCACCGTGATCCGGTCCTGCTCGACCCCCGGCACGGCCTCGACCTCGGTGACGGTGCCCTCCACGATCGTGCGGGAGCAGGCGACGTACCCTTCCCGGCTGAGCGAGGCGGACCCCTCCCGGCTCCCGGCGTCCCCGTCCGCCTGTTCGGAGACACCCTCGCCGGACGACTTCGAGTTGTTCACCCCGCTGCCGGGCTGGAGGACCCCCCAGCCGATGACGAGGACGACGGAGGCGGCGGCCGAGGCGGCGAGGGTGCCGACAGTGATCCGCAGGGCGCGCCGGGCGCGGGACGGCCGCGACGGCAGGGGGGTCACCGACGCGGAGGGGGCCGACGCGGGCCCGGACACCGGCCCGGGGTCCGTCTCGGCCCCGGCCGTGTCCCCCGGCCGCGCGGCCCCGGCTCGCCCCGGCGCGGCCCCGGTCACGGCCTCCTCGCCCGGCGCCCCCAGCGCGTCGCCGATCAGCCCCAGCTGCTCCCGCAGCAGCGCGAGGTCGGCGACGGCCGCCTCGTGGGACGCCATGTACTCGGTGTCCCGGAGGGCGTCCTCGGGCAACGGTTCGTCGAGAAGGGCCGCCATCAGGGCGTCCATACCGGCGTAGGCGGGGCCGTGGTACGTGGGCTCGTCGTGCGCGGTGCCGCCGGGCGCGGTGCCGGCGTGGGCGGAGCTGTCGTATGCGGGGCTGTCGTATGCGGGGCCGTCGTGTGCGGGGAGCGCCTCGGGCTCGGTGTCGCGCCGGCTGTCGTCTCGGGCGGTCATGTCACACCACCTCGTCCTCGTGCAGGCGGGTGCGCAGGGCGCGGACCGCCGAGTGGAGCCTGCTCTTGACCGTGCCCTCGGGGATGCCGAGCTCGTCGGCGATCCCGCGTACGGGCAGGTCGGCGTAGAAGCGCAGGACGAGGACCTGGCGCAGGGCGTCGGGCAGCTCGTCCAGGCCTCGCGCCACGGCGAGCGAGAGCACGCTGGAGTCCTCCCCGGAGGGCAGCTCGTGCTGGCGCAGCGAGGCCAGCCGCTCGCCGAGGCGCTCCTGGCGGCGCTTGGCGCGGTGCCAGTCCATCGCCAGGTTGGAGGCGACCACCGCCGCCCACGCGGACACGTCCCGCGGCGCCTCCCGGCCGCTCGCGGCCCGCTCCAGCAGCCGCAGCCGTACCTGCTGTACCCCGTCCAGCAGGTCCGACTGCGGCACACCGCCGAGCGCGAGCACGGCCCGCACCCGCCGCTCCTGGGCCGCGTCCAGTGGGTCGTCCGGTTCCTGGACCCCCTCGACGTGGCGCGCCTTTCTGCGCAGCACAGCCACCCCTCCCCTCCCGCGTTTCCCCTACGACGCCGCCGCGGGCCGAAACGTTCGGCGGGTCCGGCACCACTTTCACGGTTCGGCGCAGAGGCGTACGTCACACCTTCGCGTGCCTCCGGCCGACGCGGGCAGGGTCGAGGCAGCACAGCTTGCGGCACGGAGCCGCCGTAGGGCGAATTTCTCCAGCTCAGCAGGGGTGCCGACCAAAGAAGCGGCTCCCGTGCCGGGGGCGGAGCCGTCCCGTCCCTTGAGCGTTCCGGTCAAAGGATTGGACAGGCGGACCCGGGCTGACCGCATGATGGAAAGGCCTCGGCCATGCCGCAGACACACACAAGCCACGTCAAAGGAGTCGCCGTGAGGGTCGGAATCGTCGGAGCCACCGGTCAGGTCGGCACGGTCATGCGCAAGATCCTCAAGGACCGCGACTTCCCGACGCGCGAGCTGCGCCTGTTCGCGTCCGCCCGCTCGGCCGGTTCGGTCATCGACGGCGTGACGGTCGAGGACGCGGCGACCGCCGACTACTCCGGCCTCGACATCGTCCTGTTCTCGGCGGGCGGCGCGACCTCGAAGGCGCTGGCCGAGAAGGTGGCGTCGCAGGGCGCGGTCGTGATCGACAACTCCTCCGCGTGGCGCCGGGACCCCGAGGTGCCCCTCGTGGTCTCCGAGGTGAACCCGCACGCGATCGCCGACCGCCCCAAGGGCATCATCGCCAACCCGAACTGCACGACGATGGCCGCGATGCCGGTCCTGCGTCCGCTGCACGAGGAGGCGGGCCTCGAAGCGCTGGTCGTCGCCACCTACCAGGCGGTCTCCGGTTCCGGTCTCGCGGGCGTCGCGGAGCTGCACGGCCAGGTCCAGAAGGTCGCGGCCGACGCGGAGAAGCTGACGCACGACGGCTCGGCGGTCGACTTCCCCGAGCCGGGCGTCTACAAGCGGCCCATCGCGTTCAACGTGATCCCGCTCGCCGGTTCGATCGTCGACGACGGTCTGCACGAGACGGACGAGGAACAGAAGCTCCGCCACGAGTCCCGCAAGATCCTGGAGATCCCCGGCCTGAAGGTCTCCGGCACCTGCGTGCGCGTCCCGGTCTTCTCCGGCCACTCCCTCCAGGTCAACGCCCGCTTCGCCCGCCCGATCAGCGTGGAGCGCGCGACGGAGCTGCTGGGCGGGGCCCCCGGCGTCGCCCTCTCCGACATCCCGACCCCCCTCCAGGCCGCCGGCCAGGACCCCTCCTTCGTCGGCCGCATCCGCGCCGACGAGACCGTGGAGAACGGCCTCGCCCTGTTCGTCTCCAACGACAACCTCCGCAAGGGCGCCGCGCTGAACGCGGTCCAGATCGCGGAGCTGGTGGCGGCGGAGCTGAACGAGTAGGCAGGCAGTACACGGAAGAAGGGCGCCCACCAGATGCCGGCGGGCGCCCCTTTTTTCGCTTGCTCAGAGGGCCAGTTGCTGCCGCAGAGCCCGGTCGATCTCCTTGAGCACGTGCGGCGGCACGACGCCGATCCGCTGGCCGAACCGCGAGAGGTCAAGCGCCCGAACCTGCTCGCACTGCGCCTTGGAGTCCGTCCGCAGGCCGCAATCCGTCGCGTGCAGGAGGACCTGGAACGGCCACACACGGGAGACGTTGGAGGTCACCGGTACCACGGCCAGGACGCCGCGCCCCGCTCGATCAGCCATGCGGTTGGCGGCGTTGTTGGTCACGAGAACCGCCGGGCGCTTCTTGTTCGTCTCGCTGCCGACGGCCGGCTCCAGGTCGACCAGGTAGATGTCACCGCGATTCATCAGAAAGGCCGTCCCCTGCCGTGCGGTCCCAAAGTTCCGCGTCCTCGCTCGCGTACCACTCGTCCCATGCCGCGAGGTACTCCTCCTCCAGAGCGGACTCGCGCAGCATCTGAATCGCGGCGTGTATCACGGCGGATCTTGAATCAGCGGCCTTTCGAGCGGCGTACTCATCGACGAAGGCTACGTCCTCCTGCGGCAGGCTCACACTGATCTTCATACTGAGGATGCTACCAGAAGGAGCTTGCAATGCTACCCACCCGCACACCCCCACCCCATGGAAGGATGGCGCAACCCACATACCGAGGAGATGACCGCGTGCCTGGCACAAACCTGACCCGCGACGAGGCTCAGCAGCGGGCGGCGCTGCTCAGCGTCGACTCGTACGAGATCGATCTCGACCTCTCCGGCGCGCAGGAGGGCGGTACCTACCGGTCCGTCACCACGGTGCGCTTCGACGTCGCGGAGAACGGTGCGACGTCCTTCATCGACCTGGTGGCCCCGACCGTCCACGAGGTGACCCTCAACGGCGACGCGCTGGACCCGGCGGAGGTCTTTTCGGACTCCCGGATCGCACTCCCCGGCCTGCTCCAGGGCCGCAACATCCTGCGGGTCGTGGCCGACTGCGCCTACACCAACACGGGCGAGGGTCTGCACCTGTTCGTCGACCCGGTCGACGAACAGGCCTACCTGTACACCCAGTTCGAGGTCCCGGACGCGCGCCGGGTCTTCGCGTCGTTCGAGCAGCCGGACCTGAAGGCGACCTTCCAGTTCACTGTGAAGGCCCCGACCGGCTGGACCGTGATCTCCAACTCGCCGACGCCGGAGCCCAAGGACGACGTCTGGGTGTTCGAGCCGACGCCCCGGATGTCGACGTACATCACGGCGCTCATCGTCGGCCCGTACCACTCGGTGCACAGCGTGTACGAGAAGGACGGGCAGAGCGTGCCGCTCGGCATCTACTGCCGCCCGTCGCTCGCCCAGTACCTGGACTCCGACGCGATCTTCGAGGTCACCCGGCAGGGCTTCGACTGGTTCCAGGAGAAGTTCGACTACGCCTACCCGTTCGAGAAGTACGACCAGCTGTTCGTACCGGAGTTCAACGCGGGCGCGATGGAGAACGCGGGCGCGGTGACCATCCGCGACCAGTACGTCTTCCGCTCGAAGGTGACGGACGCCGCGTACGAGGTCCGCGCCGAGACCATCCTCCACGAGCTGGCCCACATGTGGTTCGGCGACCTGGTGACGATGGAGTGGTGGAACGACCTGTGGCTGAACGAGTCGTTCGCCACCTACACGTCGATCGCCTGCCAGGCGGACGCCCCCGGCTCGCGCTGGCCGCACTCCTGGACCACGTTCGCCAACTCCATGAAGACCTGGGCGTACCGGCAGGACCAGCTCCCGTCGACGCACCCGATCATGGCGGAGATCAACGACCTGGACGACGTGCTCGTCAACTTCGACGGCATCACGTACGCGAAGGGCGCTTCCGTACTGAAGCAGCTCGTCGCGTACGTCGGCCAGGACGAGTTCTTCCGGGGCGTGCAGGCCTACTTCAAGGCGCACGCGTTCGGCAATACGCGCCTGTCCGATCTGCTGGGCGCCCTGGAGGAGACCTCCGGCCGCGATCTGAAGGCCTGGTCGAAGGCGTGGCTGGAGACGGCCGGCATCAACGTCCTGCGTCCCGAGATCGAGACGGACGAGCACGGCGTCATCACCTCCTTCGCGATCCGTCAGGAGGCCCCGGCGCTGCCCACGGGCGCCAAGGGCGAGCCGACGCTGCGCCCGCACCGCATCGCGGTCGGCCTGTACGAACTGGACGACGCGAGCGGCAAGCTGGTCCGGGACGACCGGATCGAGCTGGACGTCGACGGCGAACTGACCGCCGTACCGCAGCTGGTGGGCAGGCGCCGCCCGGCCGTGGCCCTCCTCAACGACGACGACCTGTCGTACGCCAAGGTCCGCCTGGACGAGCAGTCGCTGGCCTTCGTCACCGAGCACCTCGGGGACTTCGAGTCCTCCCTGCCGCGCGCGCTGTGCTGGGCCTCCGCCTGGGACATGACTCGCGACGCCGAGCTGGCGACCCGCGACTACCTGTCCCTGGTGCTCTCCGGCATCGGCAAGGAGTCCGACATCGGTGTCGTGCAGTCGCTGCACCGCCAGGTGAAGCTGGCGATCGAGCTGTACGCCGACCCGACGGCCCGCGAGGCGCTGCTGACCCGCTGGACGGACGCCACGCTGGCCTACCTGCGGACCGCTGCCCCGGCCTCCGACCACCAGCTCGCCTGGGCGCGCGCGTTCGCGGCGACCGCCCGCGAGCCGGAGCAGCTGGACCTGCTGGAGGCCCTGCTGGAGGGGACGCAGACGATCGAGGGCCTGGCCGTCGACACCGAGCTGCGCTGGTCCTTCGTGCAGCGGCTCGCGGCGGTGGGCCGCTACGACGAGGTGGAGATCGCCGGCGAGTACGAGCGCGACAGGACGGCCGCCGGTGAGCGTCACGCGGCGACCGCCCGTGCCTCCCGGCCGACGCCCGAGGCCAAGGCCGAGGCCTGGTCGCAGGTCGTCGAGTCGGACAAGCTCCCCAACGCGGTCCAGGAAGCGGTCATCGGCGGCTTCGTCCAGACCGACCAGCGTGACCTCCTCGCCCCGTACACCGACAAGTACTTCGAGGTCGTCAAGTCCATCTGGGACTCCCGCTCCCACGAGATCGCCCAGCAGGTCGCGGTCGGCCTCTACCCGACCGTCCAGGTCTCGGCCGACACCCTGCACAAGACGGACACCTGGCTCGCCACCGCCGAGCCCAACGCGGCCCTGCGCCGCCTGGTCGCGGAGGCCCGCTCGGGCGTCGAGCGCGCCCTGAGGGCACAGGCCGCGGACGCGGCGGCGCCCTCGGAGTGACGAGGGGCTCTGCCACGACGGCGGGGGCGCCCGGTGACTTCACCGGGCGCCCCCGCCGTCTTCGTCAGTGCCTTCGCAGGGGCCTTCGCCGGGGCCTTCGCCGGGGCCTTCGGACGTGCTGTCCCGACGGGTACGGCCGCCGCACGTCCGCTATCAGTGCCGGACCGGGTCCTGGGCCCTCAGGGCGCGTTCGACGAGCGGCGCTCCCGGAGTCGGGGATGGCACTGGAGCCGGGGACGCCGTCGGAGTCGGGGACGCCGTCGTAGCCGGGGACGCCGTCGTAGCCGGGGACGTCAGGCGGCCGGTGGGGCGGGGCCGGAGCTGGCCCAGGACGGTGGCGCCGAAGGCGATGGCCATGCCCAGGAGCTGGACGGGTGTGAGGGCCTGGCCGAGCGCCGCCCAGCCGACCACGGCCGCCGTCAGGGGGGAGAGAGGTCCGAGGAAGGTGACCTGGGTGGCGGAGAGCCGGCCGATGCCCCGGAACCAGAGCCAGTAGGAGACGGCGGTGTTGGCGAGGGCGAGGTAGAGGTAACCGCCGATCGCACGGCCGTCCAGGGCCGGGGGCGCGCCCTCGACGAGCAGGGCGAGCGGGGCGATCAGCAGGCCGCCCGCGGTCAGCTGCCAGCCGGTGAGGGCGAGGGGGCCTACGCCGGCCGGGCGGCCCCAGCGCTTGGTGAGGACCGTGCCGGTGGACATGGAGGCGGTGGAGGCGAGCGCGGCGACCAGGCCGACCGGGTCCAAAGCGCCCGCCGCCTTCAGGACGACCAGGCTGACGCCGAGGGCGGCCGCGATCCCGGTCAGCAGGGTGCGTACGGTCGGGCGTTCCCCCAGCAGCACGGTCGCCAGGCCCGCGACGAACAGCGGGCCGACCGAGCCGACGACCGCCGCCATTCCACCCGGCAGCCGGTACGCGGAGAGGAAGAGCAGCGGGAAGAAGGCGCCGATGTTGAGCGCGCCCAGCACGGCGGCCTTCCCCCACCAGATCCCGCGCGGCAGGGTGCGCGAGATCGCCAGGAGCAGCAGGCCCGCCGGGAGCGCCCGCACCAGGCCGGTGAACAGGGGGCGGTCGGCCGGCAGGAACTCCGTCGTCACGGCGTAGGTGGTGCCCCAGGAGATGGGGGCGAGCGCGGTGAGGGCGATGAGGGAGAAACGGCTCGCGGTGGGTGTGGCGTGCGCGGTGTGCGCGGTCATGGGACGCGTCCTTCGCGGCGGGAGGGGCCTGCTCGATGGCTTCGGGTGGAGTGATGCGCGCATCGGACGGAGTGATGCGCGCTGCTGGTCGGGATCGTTCATCGGGATCGTTCAGGGCATCACTCGACTGGCTCGGCTGAATCGACTACTTAGCTTGCTTGTCACTAGCTTAGCGCTAAGCAACTTTCCGTCAAGCCACTTTCTTGCGGCCGACCCATCGGCGTCCGATACTCACCTCATGAACCCGCGTTCCGAGCCCGACCAGCCGCTCCGCGACCCCGTCGACGCGATCGTCGACCAGTGGGCGGCCGCGCGGCCCGACCTCGATACCACCGCGATGGAGGTCTTCGGCCGCGTCTACCGGCTCTCGCGGACCCTCGGCGACCGGATGGAGAGGGAGTACGCGCGGTTCGGGATCTCGCGCGGCGAGTTCGACGTGCTCGCGACCCTGCGGCGGTCCGGCGAACCGTTCACGCTCTCGCCGCGCCAGCTCTCCGCCACGCTCATGCTCACCACCGGCGGCATGACCGGCCGCCTCGACAAGCTCGAACGCGCGGACCTCCTGCGCCGCTCCCCCGACCCGCACGACCGCCGCGCCCTCCAGGTCACCCTCACCGAGGAGGGCCTGCGCCTGATCGACGAAGCCGTCGGAGCGGGCCTCGCCGTCCAGGCCGAGGCCCTGGCCCACCTGAACGACGAACAGGCCGGCCAACTGGCCGACCTGTTGAGGCTGTTGGTGGTGGGGACGGGGTCGTGAGCGCCGCCCGTCACCCGCTGGGCAGCCGCTGGGCGGCCGTGCCCAGCCACTCCCCCAGCGCCGCCTCGACCGCCGCGCCGTCCGCGCCCTCCGCCGCCCAGGCCACGTAACCGTCGGGGCGGACCAGGACGGTGGTACGGCGGTCGCTCGTCCAGGCCGCCACGGCGAGGCGGTCCTCGCGGGCGTCGAGGACGGCGGGCCGGTCCGCGCCGCGCGGCCCGATGAGGACGAAGCGGCCGCCGCGCAGGGATGCGTAGAGGCGGCCGGTGGAGAGAGCGACGTCCGGTACGCGGGTGCCCACCAGTCGGTGGGCGCCACGCGGGGCAGGGTACCGGTAGCCGATGCCGGTGATCTGCCCGATCACGCGGGTGCGGGCCGGGGGCACGTGGGTGACGACGGTGGTCAGGGCGGTGCGGAGCGCCAGCATCCAGGGGGACTTGGCCATGGCGAGACGGACGATGCCTCCGCTGCTGCGGAGCACGGCCCTGCCGACGGGGTGACGTTCGGCCTCGTAGCTGTCGAGAAGGGCGGGGTCCGCGTGGCCGCCCAGGACGGCGGCGAGCTTCCAGCCGAGGTTCGCGGCGTCCTGGAGGCCGGTGTTCATGCCCTGGCCACCGGCCGGGGTATGGACATGGGCGGCGTCACCGGCGAGGAAGACCCGGCCGACATGGTACGCGGGGGCCTGGCGCTCGTCGCAGTGGAACCGGGACATCCAGCGGGCGTCCCGCATGCCGTAGTCGCGGCCGAGCGCGAGCCGGGTGATCTCCCTGACCTCGTCAAGGTCGAGCGGCTCGCCGTCGGGGACGTCGCGTTCCCGGTGCCAGCCGATGATCCGGTGGTATCCGTCGCCGAAGGGCGCGATGAAGGCGAACGCGTCGCCGACGGCGTTCGCGGTCAGCACCTCCTCCGGCTGCTCGTCGAGCCGTACGTCCGCGAGGACCACGGAACGGATGACGGACCTCCCCGGGAACGGCAGCCCGACCGCCTCGCGGACCGCGCTGCGGTGCCCGTCCGTCCCGACGACGTACGCGGCGGTCAGCCGGTCCGTGCCACCGTCCGCCGTCCGCACGTCGACGGCGACGGCGACGGCGTGCGCGCCCCCGGCACCGTGCCCGTTCCCGTCGGCACCCGGGCCCTCGGTCTGCTCGACCGCCGTCACCTCCGTCTCGTACCGGAACCGCACCCCGGCCTCCACCGCCCGCCGCTCCAGGACCTTCTCGACCTCGTACTGCGGGATCACCAGGAGGTGGTTGAAACGGGAGGGGAGCGTGTCGAGACGGACGGAGAGGTGCCCGAAGAGGGCGATGCGGTGCAGGGGCCGCCCCTTGGCCTCCAGCGCGTCGGCGACGCCCCGGGCGTCGAGCTGCTCCAGGGTGCGGGCGTGCGCGACGAAGGCCCTGGAGAGGTTGCTGATCCGGTGCTCGCGCTTCTCGACGAGGGTGACGGGGACGCCGGCGGCGGCGAGGTCACCGGCGAGCAGCAGTCCGGTGGGCCCGGCGCCCACCACGATGACGTCGCGCGGGGTGTTGTCGTCGTGCTTGCCGTTCATGGCGGCCTCCTGCCGACGCATGCTGGTCAACGGTTGTTGGCCAACGCTTGTTGACAACGTAAGGAACGCAGCTCTGGACTGTCAACAGGTGTTGGCCTACGTTTGTTGGCATGACGGATACGGAACCCGCGCCTCCCGCGCCTCCCGAACCAGCAGGACCTCCCGGACCTGCAGGACCTCCCGGACCAGGAGCTGCCGAACCTGCCGAACCTGCCGGGCGGGCGCCTCGCCGCTCCGACGCCACCCGGCACGCGATCCTCCAGGCGGCTCGGGAGCGGTTCGCGGCCGACGGGTACGACCGGGCCACCATCCGGGCGATCGCCAGGGACGCGCGGATCGATCCGTCGATGGTCATGCGGTACTACGGCTCGAAGGAGGGCCTGTACGCCGCGGCGCTCGACGTCGACCTGCGGCTGCCGGACCCGGGCGTGATCGACGCGCGGGATGTGGGCCGGGTGCTGGTGAGCCATTTCCTCGACCTCTGGGAGGAGAACGAGATGCTCACCGCGATGCTCCGGGTCGGCACCACGAACCAGGCGGGCGCCGAACGGATGCAGGGTGTCTTCCGGGACCAGCTGCTGCCGCTCGCCCGGCAGGTGTGCCCGCGTCCCGAGCAGGCGGCGACCCGCGCCGCGCTCTGTGCCTCACAGGTGCTGGGGCTGGCTCTGACGCGTTACGTCCTGCGGTTCCCGCCGACCGTGGCGCTGAGCCGCGAGGAGATCGTGGAGTGGATGGGGCCGACGGTGCAGCGGTATCTGACGGCGCACGGGGCGTAGACCGGGCGTGGACCCGGCGTGGACCCGGCGTGGACCCGGCGTGGACCTAGGGAGGCCCGCACGCGACGAGGGCACCCTCGGCGCACTGGTGTGCGGAGGGTGCCCTCGGCGAACGTGTTGAGGAAGGTGGGCGGAGGCGGTCAGGCCTTCGCCTTCGCCTTGGCCTTCGGCTGACGGTCCGTGGACCCGTCCAGGACCATGACGAGGCCGGTGATCACCGCGAACAGGGCGAGCGGCGCGACGACGAAGAGGCCGAGCGTGTCGATCACGCTGAGGCCCGGGCCCGGGTCGTCGCCGTCGTCGGGCGTCAGCGCGAGGGCGGGGGACGACATGAGCAGCATCATCAGCGTCGTACCGGCAGCCAGGGCGCCGGCGCGCAGGGCGTTCTTCTTGTCCACGCGCTAAAGGTAACGAACGCGGGTGGGCCACGCGCGGGCGGGGGCGCCTAAGGG
>NZ_JARGEE010000359.1:0-9320 GCF_033794485.1 Streptomyces sp. MB09-02B | reverse complement strand
CGCCCGCCCCGCCCGCTCCTCGTTCTCCACAGACATGGCGTCACTGTGCGTCAATACGACGACCACATCCCGCACCCGAACGCTCGCGCCGACGGGTTCACACCGATGGCCGTGAGTGCGAACCTGTGATCATGAGCCGTATCCAAGCCCCGTCCGACGAGACGACCGGCAACCTCGTCGACCGACTGCTCAGCGGCCTGCCGCCGGAGGCGGTCCTCGTCGACCCGGACGTCACCACCTCCTACGCGAACGACATGGCGAGCTTCTGCGAGGCCGGTGTCCCGGCGGTCGTCGTCCTGCCCCGAACCGTCGAACAGGTGCAGCACGTCATGCGCACCGCCACCGAACTGCGCGTCCCGGTCGTCCCGCAGGGCGCCCGCACCGGCCTGTCCGGGGGCGCCAACGCCTCCGAGGGCTGCATCGTGCTGTCCCTGACCAAGATGGACCGGATCCTCGAGATCGACCCGGTCGACCGCATCGCCGTCGTCGAACCCGGCGTCATCAACGCGGCCCTCTCCCGCGCGGTCGACGAGCACGGCCTCTCCTACCCGCCCGACCCCTCCAGCTGGGAGATGTGCACGATCGGCGGCAACATCGGCACGGCCTCCGGCGGCCTGTGCTGTGTGAAGTACGGGGTGACCGCCGAGTACGTCCTCGGCCTGGACGTCGTGCTCGCCGACGGCCGGCTGATGTCCACCGGCAGGCGCACCGCGAAGGGCGTCGCCGGCTACGACCTCACCCGGCTCTTCGTCGGCTCGGAGGGCTCGCTCGGCATCGTCGTCCGCGCGACCCTCGCCCTCAAGCCGCGGCCGCCCCGGCAGCTGGTGCTGGCGGCGGAGTTCGCGTCGGCGGCCGCCGCCTGCGACGCGGTGTGCCGGATCATGGCCGGCGGGCACGTCCCGTCACTGCTCGAACTCATGGACCGTACGACGGTGAAGGCCGTGAACGACCTGGCGCACATGGGGCTGCCGGAGACCACCGAGGCGCTGTTGCTCGCCGCCTTCGACACCCCGGACCCGGCCGCCGACCTCGCCGCCGTCGGCGCGCTGTGCGAGGCCGCGGGCGCCACCCAGGTCGTCCCGGCGGACGACGCGGCGGAGTCCGAACTGCTGCTCCAGGCACGGCGGTTGTCGCTCACCGCGCTGGAGGCGGTGAAGGGCACGACGATGATCGACGACGTGTGCGTGCCGCGCTCGAAGCTCGGCGAGCTGCTTGACGGCGTCGACCGCATCGCCGAGAAGTACGACCTGACCATCGGGGTCTGCGCGCACGCCGGCGACGGCAACACGCACCCCACCGTCTGCTTCGACGCGGCGGACCCCGACGAGTCCCGCCGCGCCCGCGAGTCCTTCGACGAGATCATGGCCCTCGGTCTGGAACTCGGCGGCACGATCACCGGCGAGCACGGTGTGGGCATCCTCAAGAAGGAGTGGCTGGCGCGGGAGATCGGCCCGGTGGGCATGGAGATGCAGCGGGCGGTGAAGTCCGTCTTCGACCCGCTGGGCATCCTCAATCCGGGCAAGCTGTTCTGACGCCCGTGTTCCCGGGACCAGTCCCTCACTGGGCGAGGAGTTCGGCCAGGCCGTCGTCGATGCCCAGCATGTCGAACTCCGAGCCCGGCTGGACCAGCCGCAGGGTCCGCTCCAGCCAGGCCGACACCGCGGCGGCCGGCGCTTCGAGCAGGGCGTCCCCGTCCGGTGAACTGAGCGCCATCAGGACGACGCTGCGGCCGGACACCTTCGTCGGCCACACCCGCACGTCCCCGTGCCCGCACGGCCGGAACACCCCCTCGACGAGCAACTCCCGCGCGAACGTCCAGTGCACCGGCCGGTCGGAGTTGACGTGGAAGGTGATGTGGACGGCGTACGGGTCGTCGCTGCGGTAGCCCAGCTTGGCCGGCACGGGGATGCTGCGCTCGGGCGACAGGACGAGTCTGAGCTCCAGTTCGCGCTCCACGACGGTGTGCCGCATGGTGATCGTTCCTCTCTCGTGGAGGGCCCCGTGGGCGGGCCCGTACGAGTGAGAGCGGCGTGGGCCCCGAAGCATTACGCGGGTTCGCGAAACTTTTTTCCGACGAGTCCACCGACCGGTACCCGGCACCTCGCGGCCCGCCCCGCCCGTAGCAGATCCGTGCGCGAATGGGGCGGGTCCGGAGGCAGCGGTCATGGACCGTGCCCACGTCTGGTAGATCTGGTTGCCTCCATCAAACCCACGAGCAGATACGGGACGACGGACATGAGCGCCCCAACCCCGGCCCCCGGCGACGACAGGCCCCGCGAAGGGTATTACCCGGACCCGTCCATTCCTGGATATGTCCGGTACTGGAACGGCGCGGCCTGGGTGCCGGGTACGAGCCGTCCGGCGCCCTCCGACGGTGAGCCGCTCGCCCCGCCGCCCGGCTCCGGCCCGTCCGGCGCCGTGGAGGAGACGGGCCCGCACTTCTTCGACGAGGACCCCGCGGGCGACGGCGACGCGGCGAGGCCGTCCGACAGTGCCCTGCACGGCTCCCGTCCCGAGCCCGCCTCCGCGTGGGGCGCCGACCGCTCCCGCCAGACCGGCTTCGGCGGCGACAAGGACCGCCTCGTCTCCTGGGGTTCCGCCCGCAGCGCCGACCCCCGCCTCTCGCTCTCGGCCGACACGGGCAGTACGGGTGGTGCGGGGGACGCGGACGGTGCCGCAGACGGCTCCGGCGGCTCCGGCGGCTTCGACGGCTCGGCCGGCCCCACCGGCTCCCCGGGCTTCGGGGACCCCGGGCATACGGCGAGCACGGACGGCACGGCGACCATCCCGCCGGCGGACACCGACGACGAGGCCGGGGCCACGCCGGGCACGGTGGTCTTCCGGCGCCCGAACGCCTCCGGGCGCCCGGAGGCGGCAGAGAGCGCGGAACCCGCGTCGTCGGACGGCACCATGGCCTTCCGGCCGTCCTCGCGCACGGGGCAGCAGGACGGCGCCGCCCCCGTGGCTCCCGCCGCCTTCGGCGCGCCCCTGACCCCGGCGCAGGTCGCCGCCCAGCAGGCCCTGGGCCTCTCCCCGCAGTCCTCGTCGCCCTCGTCGTCGGCACCGTCCGGTCCTCAGCAGGGCCCGCAGACCCCGCCCGCCGCGCAGGACCCGTCGGTGCCGCAGGGTCCGCCGCCGGGCGGTGCGGCCCCGGCGTCAACGGCCCCCGTTCAGGCCCCGGTTCCCTCGGCGATCGCGCCGGCGTCCCCCGTCACTCCTGCCGTCCCGGTCCCGCAGCCGCAGCAGACCCCGTTCGGTGGCGCCTTCCCCTCGGCCCCGCAGGCGGTCCAGTCCCCGCAGGCTCAGCCCCTCGCGCCGGGCGTGCCCCAGCAGTCCACCACCCCGCAGTCCGCCGACACCCCGATGGCCGTCGGCCTCGGCGGCGGGCAGCCCTCCTGGGCCCAGCAGGTGCACCAGCTGGCCGGGGGCGACGGTGAGCAGCCCGTCGCGCCGTGGAAGCCGGTCGTCGAGGACCCCTTCCAGGCGGCCGCCCGGCGGCAGGCCGAGACCAGACCGGCGGGGCTCGGCAGACGGCTGGCCGCCCGGCTGGTGGACAGCCTGGTGGTCGGCGGCGTCACGGCCGCGGCCGCCGTGCCGTTCGGCACCAAGGCGCTCGACCACATCGACGAGAAGATCGACGCGGCCAGGCTCTCCGGCGAGAAGGTCACCGTCTGGCTGGTCGACGGCACGACCTCCGTCTACCTGGGCATCATCCTGGGCGTCCTGTTCCTCGTCAGCGCCCTCTACGAGGTGCTGCCCACCGCCAAGTGGGGCCGCACCCTCGGCAAGCGGCTGTTCGGCATCGAGGTCCGGGACATCGAGGGCCACGAGCCCCCGTCCTTCATGGGCTCACTGCGGCGCTGGCTCGTCCACACCGTCTCCGGGCTGCTGGGCGTCGGCGTGATCGGCGTGCTGTGGTGCGTGTGGGACAAGCCGTGGCGCCAGTGCTGGCACGACAAGGCGGCCCACACGTTCGTGGCGGGCGACTAGCGGGTGCTGAAGCCGCTCCCGCCGCGTCCCCGTACTCCGGACGGCCCCGTGCCGGATGCGGAGGCGGGGGGTTCGCGGTCGACTCGGGCCATGAGTACCGAACCGCCGCCCTTCGGCTCCGGTCAGTCCCCGGACGACGACCCGTTCAGGAAGCAGCAGCCCCCGCCGCGGCAGGGCGGCGGCTCCCCGTACGACCCGCCGCCCCAGCAGCCGCCGTACGGGGGCGGCGGCGGGCAACCGCCGTACGGCAGTCAGCCGCCTCCCCACGGCGACCAGCCGCCTCCCCACGGCGGCGGTCCCTACGGCGGTGACCCCTACGGCGGTGGCCCGTACCCCAACGACCCGCTCTCCGGCATGCCGCCGCTCGCCGACAGCGGGAAGCGGGTGCTCGCGCGGATCATCGACATGATCCTGGTGGCCATCGTGGTGGGGCTGCTGGCCTGGGCGTTCAGGATCAGCCAGTACACCGTGGACTCGGACGACTTCGAGTTCGGCAAGTCCCTGGCGCAGGAGGCGCTCGCGGCGGTCCTCTACATCGCCTACGACACGTACTTCACCGTCAAGAACGGCCAGACCCTCGGCAAGAAGCTGATGAGACTGCGGGTGGCGAACCTCAACGACGGCTCCACCCCCTCCGTGCAGACCGCGCTGACGCGCGCGGCCGTGCTGTGGATCCCGTTCGCCTTCTGCTGCGCCTGCATCTGGACGGCGATCGCGGGCGGCTGGAGCTTCTTCGACAAGCCCTACAAGCAGGGTCTGCACGACAAGGCGGCCAAGACGGTGGTGGTCAGCACCGCTTGAGCGGAGCTGACGGGCACGGGGGGCGCACGACGACGGCGGGTCCGTGGAGCACGGGCCCGCCGAAGCGTTTCATCAAGCTGTCACCGAGTGCCGGTTCAGGAACCCATCCGCTCGTGCACGGGCTCCCGTACGGCCTCGGACCGCGCGGCCACCCGGCTTCGGGCCGGGGCGGCGAAGGAGGCCCTGGGGCGTGCGGCGGGGCGGGCGGATGCGCCTGGCGCGGGCTTGGGCAGCGGCACCGTCAGCGCGACGAGCAGGCCCAGGGCCAGGGCGGACAGGGCGATCACCGCGATGCCCGCGCCGGAACTCGTCTGTGACAGCAGCAGCATGGCGAGGGTGGACAAGATCACGGTGCAGGAGCCGTAGGCGAGCTGTGCGGTCGTCGGACGAGGCATGGCAATCGTGTCCTCGGGTGGGATTCAAAGGTCAAGCAGTGCAGTCGGCTTGGCTTCTGCCGACCTCCGGCGCTCCGCCAATCGACTCTATTCGCCAGGGTGCCCGAGTGGAACGACGGGTAAGCGTGACCTGACACACGGTGCCGGGTGCACAGGGGGCGCACGGGTTCATGGGGTCCGGCAAGTGGACGCATATGCGCGCCGGTTCGAGAGGCGGTCGGACGGGGGCGAGCCGCGCGCATAACGACCGGATAACGAACAAGCGCTTCCCCTGGACGCCGATAATCCACTTGACCTGAGCAAGTCAAGATCTGTTTTTTATGTCGAAACTCCGATCGAATGGCGTCACTTGACTACACGCGTATACCGCGCGCGGACTCCTCCACGATCGGGGCCATCCCCCTTCCGCGCGAACGGTACGCGGGGGAGGAACTCAAGTGACCAGTAGACCCTGGACGTACAGAGCGGCGGCGATCGGCGTCGCGGTCGCCACGGCGGCGGCGACCCTGTCCGCGTTCACCGTGGCGCAGGCCGCGGACACCGCTCCGGCGGCGTCCGTCGACCGGCACGACCCGGCGGACCACGAGCACGCCGACGACCACGACCTCGAAGGCCCCCTGAGCAAGACCCAGGAGGCCCAGCGCGAGGAGGCCCTGCGGCAGGTCATATCCGGCGACGCCACGGTCAAGAACCGTGACGGCTCGCAGGTCGTACAGCTGAAGAGCAAGAAGGGCAAGAGCAAGTACGTCGAGCTCGGCCGCGAGAAGACCGACAAGATCTTCACGATCCTGGTCGAGTTCGGCGACGAGATCGACAGCCGCTACGGCGGCACCCCCGGCCCGCTGCACAACCGGATAGCGGAGCCGGACCGCACCCAGGACAACTCCACGGCCTGGCAGGCGGACTACGACCAGAAGCACTTCCAGGACCTGTACTTCGGCACCGGCAAGAAGACCGAGTCGATGAAGAAGTACTACGAGAAGCAGTCCTCGGGCCGCTACTCGATCGAGGGCGAGGTCTCGGACTGGGTCAAGGTCCCCTACAACGAGGCCCGCTACGGCTCCAACCACTGCGGTGACACCACCTGCGACAACGTGTGGAACGTGGTCAGTGACGGTCTCACGTCCTGGGTCGCCCAGCAGAAGGCAGCGGGGCGCACCGACGCGGAGATCAAGGCCGACGTGGCCGAGTTCGACCAGTGGGACCGCTACGACTTCGACGCCGACGGCGACTTCAACGAGCCCGACGGCTACATCGACCACTTCCAGATCGTGCACGCCGGTGAGGACGAGTCCGCGGGCGGCGGCGCACAGGGCGAGGACGCCATCTGGGCCCACCGCTGGTACGCGTTCGGCACCGACGCGGGCGCGACCGGTCCGGCCGACAACAAGCTCGGCGGCGCCAAGATCGGCGACACGGGCATCTGGGTCGGCGACTACACGGTCCAGCCGGAGAACGGCGGCCTCGGTGTCTTCGCCCACGAGTACGGCCACGACCTCGGTCTGCCGGACCACTACGACACCCAGGGCGGCGACAACTCCACCGGCTTCTGGACCCTGATGTCCTCCGGTTCCTGGCTCGGCACCGGCAAGGAGGCCATCGGCGACCTCCCCGGGGACATGACCGCCTGGGACAAGCTCCAGCTCGGCTGGCTCGACTACGACACGGCGAAGGCCGCGACGAAGTCGAAGCACAAGCTGGGGGTCGCGGAGTACAACACCAAGGACAAGCAGGCCCTCGTGGTCGAGCTGCCGAAGAAGTCGGTGACCACGGAGATCGTGCAGCCGGCGCAGGGCGCCACACAGTGGTGGAGCGGCAGCGGCAACGACCTCAAGAACACGCTGTCCCGTCCGGTGGACCTCACCGGCAGGTCGTCGGCGTCCCTCACCCTCGACGGCTGGTGGGACATCGAGCGCAACTACGACTTCCTCTACGCCGAGGTTTCGACGGACGGCGGAGCCAACTGGACGGCACTCGACGGGACCGCGAACGGCACGGCGATCCCCCGTGACGGCAGCGACAAGCCCGGGTTGACCGGATCGGTCGCCGCCTACCAGGAGCTCGCCTACCCGCTCGACGCCTACGCGGGCAAGAAGTTCGACCTGCGCTTCCGCTACCAGACCGACGGGGGCCTGGCCCTCAAGGGCTTCGCGGCCGACCGGATCGCGGTCACGGCCGACGGGGCGACCGTCTTCGCCGACGACGTGGAGAGCGCCGACGCCGCCTGGACGGCGAAGGGCTTCAGCCGCAAGGGCGCGAACTACACCTCGGACTACGCCCAGTACTACATCGCCGAGAACCGTCAGTACGTGTCGTACGACAAGACGCTGAAGGTCGGCCCGTACAACTTCGGCTTCTCGACCACGCGTCCGTCCTGGGTGGAGCACTTCCCGTACCAGAACGGTCTGTTGATCTGGAAGTGGGACACCTCGCAGGCGGACAACAACACCAGCGTGCACCCCGGCACGGGTCTCCTCCTGCCGGTGGACTCGCACCCGGCGGCGCTGAAGTGGGCCGACGGCACGGTGATGCGCAGCCGGATCCAGTCCTACGACTCGCCCTTCAGCCTCTACCGCACGGACGGTCTGAAGCTGCACAAGGCGGACGTGCTGACGAGGATCCCGTCGTCGAAGGGTGTGTCCACGTTCAACGACCGGGCCCACACCTACTACGACCCGGCGACCCCGCTCGCCGGTGTCAAGATCACTGACACCAACACCAAGATCAAGATCGTCAAGGAGGCCAAGGACGGCTCCACGATCTCGGTCCAGGTCGGCCCCGCGGTGAAGTAAACAGTATTTCCGCAGGTCAGAGCATGTTCGGCCGCGACCCCCTTGGCGGGTCGCGGCCGAACGTGTTTAGGTGCGGGGTGTGGCCTTCTTATTGACACTGACGCTCACGGGGGTGTGACCTGCATGGCCGCAGGAGGTTTCTGCAAACTGCCGGACGGCAATGTCGTCGTCGCCCTGAACCTGCCGGGGGCGACGGCGCCGGGCACTCCGGGCACCAGCTGGGCTCCGGCGGACGACGGCTCCGTACGGGTCCTGGTCCTCGCCGCGAACCGGGCCCGGGCCCTGACCCGGCTCCGCAATCTGGGCATGCGAGCGGTGTACCTCCGCGGCAACGCGGCGCCCCCGACCCTGGACGAGATCACGGCCGTCCTGCACCACCCCGACGGCCTCATATGGCGCACGTCCCCGGTCTGCCCCGCCTCCACGACCCCGGAGCTGTGGCACCCGATCAGAGCGCTGCTGAGGAGGCCGCCGGTGCGGGTGTGACCCGGCGGGTGCCCGCCGGGCCGTCGGCCGACCCGTGGGACTACACCACCGGCTTGCCCGACAGCTCCACGCCCGCCCCGCGCAGCTCCTCCAGCGCCCGCTCCGTGGTCTCCTCGGCCACCCCGGCCGTCAGGTCCAGCAGGACCTGGGTGCGGAAGCCCTCGCGTGCTGCGTCCAGGGCGGTGGCGCGTACGCAGTGGTCCGTGGCGATGCCGACGACGTCGACCTCGGTGATGTCACGGGCGCGCAGCCACTCGGCGAGGGAGGCGCCGTTCTCGTCGGCGCCCTCGAAACCGCTGTACGCCGCCGCGTACGCCCCCTTGTCGAACACGGCGTCCACCGCGCCGGAGGCGACCGCCGGAGCGAAGTTCGGGTGGAAGCCCACCCCCTCCGTACCGGCGACACAGTGCGCCGGCCAGGAGTGCGTGTAGTCGGGGTTGTCGGAGAAGTGGCCACCGGGGGCGATGTGGTGGTCACGGGTGGCCACCACGTGCTGGTAGCCGGGGCCGGCCGCCTGGCCGATCAGCTCGGTGACGGCGGCGGCCACGTCGGCACCGCCGGCCACCGCGAGACTGCCCCCCTCGCAGAAGTCGTTCTGCACGTCGACGACGATCAAGGCGCGGCGCATGGTGTCGGTGTCCTTCGACTCTTCGGTTCTCGGGTGTGGGTAGGGGCGCGGGTGCGGTGGGAAACTGCGAACTTCCGAGCCTAGAGACTTCGAGAGCTGTTCGGGAGGGGGCATCCGGCGCTCGACTGTTGCGCGGACCGGAGCACGGGCCGGACAAGCGGGGCGCGCGGGCGCTCGCGGCAGGGCACACCGGACACGTTCACTCCGGCCCACCCCCCAGCGTGCCCC
>NZ_JARGEE010000358.1:0-9334 GCF_033794485.1 Streptomyces sp. MB09-02B | reverse complement strand
CGGCACCTCCCTCACGAACACCGCCGCCACCAACGCCACCACCGAGACAACCGCCCCCAGCAAGAACGCCGAGTGCGTCCCCGCGGAGACCGCGTACTGGTACGCCTCCCGCACAGCCTCCGGCAGCTTCGCCAGACCCGCCGCATCCAGCTGCGCCGACTGCTCGGTCACCCGGGACCCCAGCGCCCCGGCCCGCTCGGCCATCACGTCCTGCACCCGGCTGTTGAACAACGCGCCCATGATCGCGACCCCGAAGGACGACCCGAGGGTCCGGGCCAGCGTGGTCGTGGACGACGCGACCCCCATGTCCTTCATCTCGACGCTGTTCTGCGCGACCAGCATGGTGATCTGCATCAGGCATCCCATACCGGCGCCCAGCACGGCCATGTACAGCCCGGACGTCACCCGGCTCGTCCCGGTGTCCATCTGCGCCAGCAGGAAGAGCCCCACGATCATCAGGACGCTCCCGACGACCGGGAAGACCTTGTAGCGGCCGCTGTTCGTGGTCACCCGCCCGGCCACCATCGACACCGCGAGCATCGCCCCCAGCATCGGCAGCAGCAACAGCCCGGAGTTCGTCGCGGACGCGCCCTGCACCGACTGCTGGTACAGCGGCAGGAACAGCACCGCGCCGAACATCACGAACCCGGTGAAGAACCCGATCACGGACATCAACGTGAAGTTCCGGCTGCGGAAGATGTGCAGCGGGATCACCGGCTCGGCCGCCCGCTTCTGCACGAACACGAAGCCGACCAGCGAGGCCACGCCGAGCGCGATCAGCTCCATGATGACGGCCGACCCCCAGGCGTACTCGGTGCCGCCCCACGTGGTGACCAGCACGATCGCCGTGATGCCGACGGTCAGCAGGGCCGCGCCCAGATAGTCGATGTTGCGCGCCGACCGCCCCTCGCGCGACGGCTTCGGCAGGTGCAGTACGGCACTGACGGCGATCAGCGCCACGATCCCGAGCGGCAGGTTGATGTAGAAGGACCAGCGCCAGCCCCAGTGGTCCGTGATGGACCCGCCCACCAGCGGCCCGGCGATCATGGCGAGAGCCATCACCCCGGCCATCATGCCCTGGTACTTGCCGCGCTCCCGGGGCGGTATCAGGTCGCCGATGATCGCCATGACGCCGACCATCAGTCCGCCGGCGCCGAGTCCCTGGATCGCGCGGAAGCCGATGAGCTGGCCCATGTCCTGGGCCATCCCGCTCAGCGCCGACCCGATCAGGAAGATCACGATCGAGGTCATGAAGACCCGCTTGCGGCCGTAGAGGTCGCCGAGCTTGCCCCAGATGGGCGTGGAAGCGGCGGTGGCGAGCGTGTACGCGGTGACGACCCACGAGAGGTGTTCGAGCCCGCCCAGCTCCCCCACGATCGTCGGCATCGCGGTCCCGATGATCATGTTGTCGAGCATCGCGAGCAGCATGGCGATCATGAGCGCGAGCAGCACCACCCGCACACTGCGCGGCTGCGGCCCGTCCACCTCGGCGCCACCACTCACTTCGTTCTTCTTCTCCGCATCCATCGCGGTCCTCCACTCCCCCCGGAGCTCCCGTGCACTTACTTGCCGACCGGCTAGTTGTCTACACTTAGGGAAGCTAGGCCCCTAACTAGCCGGGCGTCAAGTAAGTTCGACGGGCTTGGCCGAGGCTTGACCGACCCGGGGCCGTCCGAGCGGCGAGGAGTACGAGGATGAGCGGCACGACACCGGACGCGACGGGCGCGACGAGCGCGACACCGAAGCGGCAGCGTCGCGGCGACACCCGCCAGCGCATCCAGGAGGTCGCCCTCGAACTCTTCGCCGAGCAGGGCTACGAGAAGACCTCACTGCGGGAGATCGCCGAACGCCTCGACGTGACGAAGGCGGCGCTGTACTACCACTTCAAGACCAAGGAAGACATCCTCATCGGCCTCTTCCAGGACCTGCAGCGCCCGATCGACGAACTGATCGAATGGGCGGACACCCAGCCGCGCACCCTCGACACCAAGCGGGAGATCCTGCGCCGCTACAGCGTGGCCCTGGCCGATGTCGCCCCCCTCTTCCGCTTCATGCAGGAGAACCAGGCGACGGTGCGCGAACTGAGTGTCGGCGAGACGTTCAAGGACCGCATGATCCGGCTGATCGACACCATCAAGGAACCGGACGCCGCCCTGACCGACCAGGTCCGCTGCACCAGCGCCCTGTTCACCATGCACGCCGGCATGTTCGTCCTCCGGGACGTCGAAGGCGACCCGGAGGAGAAGCGCAAGGCCGTCCTGGAGGTCGCGATCGACCTGGTGACCCAGGCGCACTCGGGAAACCGGCCCTCTTGAGCGCCGTCGTATCCGGGTAGACCCTCAGAGCTCTCGGGATCCTCCCGGACATTCATACGAGGAGGCCCGGATGAACGCCGACGACCACACCCGGATGACCGACGAGGAGCGCGCCGCCCGCGACCGCAGAAGCCACCTCATCGGCCTCGCCGGCGCGGCGGCGGTCGTGGTTGTGATGGTCCTGGCCATCCTCTACTTCAACGACTACTACGCCGACACCCCGATGTGCGGCACGGGCCAGGACTACGGCCCGTGCTGACCGGCCACGGCCTCAGGCGCGAGCGACTCAGACGCTGACGCCCTTGGTCCGCAGGAAGGCGACCGGGTCGATGGCGGAGCCGTAGTTCGCGGTCGTACGGATCTCGAAGTGCAGGTGCGGCCCGCTGGAGTTACCGGTGTTGCCGGAGAGGGCTATACGCTGCCCGGTCTTGACGACCTGCCCGACCTTCACGTTCACCTTGGCCAGGTGGGCGTACTGCGAGAACGTGCCGTTGCCGTGCTTGATGACGACGGCGTTGCCGTACGCCGGGCCGTCACCGGCGCCGTTGCCACCGGCCTTGACAACGGTGCCGCCGTGCGCGGCGGCGACGGCCGTACCGCTCTTGACGGCGAAGTCCTGGCCGCTGTGCTTCGCGGACCACATGTTGCCGGCCTGTGCGAACCGCGCGCTCAGCTTGTAGCCCTTGACGGGGCTGACCCAGGAGGCCGCCTTCTTGGCGGCGGCGGTCTGGACGGTGGCGGTGCCGGCGCTCGCGGCCTGAGCACCGCCGGCGGCGGCCGCGACCCCGGCTCCCAGCACACCCGAGACACCCACACCCACGGCCGTCACGGCGGCGCGGACACGGAGCTGGGACATACGGGAACGGGGAGTGCGAACACGCTGCGACATGGAGTACCTCACGGGAGACGGAGACAGGGAACGTGCCTCGATGGGCACGAATCCCACCCGGCACACATCTGCGGCCGCCGAATGGGACACCCCTTGGTACCCCGACGCCCCGAAACCCCCCAAACGTGTGACCTACGACCGAACCTCGTAGCTCCACATAAAACCTCCCTCTCATTGACACCAACCCTCAAACCGTCCCCCACCTGCACAGCGCGAACCAAATCCCCCGCCATCGCACCCGAATGTCCGTTTTGCCCGTCAGCCGTTCGCCACTATTCCACCTAGTACCGGACAAATGACCTGTGCGGCACGTCACCGGTACCGCCATGGAAGAACTCAGGAATGTGACGCGGCCTACGAGGCCCACATCACTCACCGGACGCGAATTTCGGGGCAGGCAAAAGGGGCTGCCCCGGGACCGAAGTCCCGGGGCAGCCCCTTTGTTCGCTCAGGCCGAGCGGAGCGGTTACGCGTCCTTGCTCAGGTTCGGCCCCGCACCGCCGGCCGCCTGCTCGATCGGCGGGACGTCCGGCAGGGCCGCCTTCTCCTCACCCCGGAAGGTGAAGGTCTGGGTCTCGCCCTCGCCCTCGGTGTCCACGACCACGATGTGGCCGGGGCGCAGCTCGCCGAAGAGGATCTTCTCGGAGAGGGTGTCCTCGACCTCGCGCTGGATGGTCCGGCGCAGCGGCCGGGCGCCCAGTACGGGGTCGTACCCCTTCTTGGACAGCAGTTCCTTGGCGGACTGGGAGAGCTCGATGCCCATGTCCCGGTCCTTCAGGCGCTCGTCGACCTTGCCGATCATCAGGTCGACGATCTTGAGGATGTCCTCCTGCGTCAGCTGCGGGAAGACGACGACGTCGTCGACACGGTTGAGGAACTCGGGCCGGAAGTGCTGCTTGAGCTCGTCCGAGACCTTGTTCTTCATGCGCTCGTAGTTGGTCTTCTTGTCGCCCGAGGCCGCGAAGCCCAGGTTGAAGCCCTTGGAGATGTCCCGGGTGCCGAGGTTGGTCGTCATGATGATGACCGTGTTCTTGAAGTCCACGACCCGGCCCTGGGAGTCGGTCAGGCGACCGTCCTCCAGGATCTGCAGCAGCGAGTTGAAGATGTCCGGGTGGGCCTTCTCGACCTCGTCGAAGAGGACGACGGAGAACGGCTTGCGGCGGACCTTCTCGGTCAGCTGGCCGCCCTCTTCGTAGCCCACGTATCCGGGCGGCGAACCGAAGAGACGCGACACCGTGTGCTTCTCGCTGAACTCCGACATGTCGAGGGAGATCAGCGCGTCCTCGTCGCCGAAGAGGAACTCGGCGAGCGCCTTGGACAGCTCGGTCTTACCGACACCGGACGGGCCGGCGAAGATGAACGAACCACCGGGACGCTTGGGGTCCTTGAGGCCCGCACGCGTACGACGGATCGCCTTGGACAGCGCCTTGACGGCGTCGACCTGGCCGATGACCCGCTTGTGGAGCTCGTCCTCCATGCGCAGCAGACGCGAGGACTCCTCCTCGGTCAGCTTGAAGACCGGGATGCCGGTGGCGGTCGCGAGGACCTCGGCGATCAGCTCGCCGTCGACCTCGGCGACGACGTCCATGTCGCCGGCCTTCCACTCCTTCTCCCGCTTGGCCTTCGCGGCGAGGAGCTGCTTCTCCTTGTCGCGCAGGGAGGCGGCCTTCTCGAAGTCCTGCGAGTCGATCGCGGACTCCTTGTCCCGGCGGACACCGGCGATCTTCTCGTCGAACTCGCGGAGGTCCGGCGGCGCGGTCATCCGGCGGATACGCATCCTCGATCCGGCCTCGTCGATCAGGTCGATCGCCTTGTCCGGCAGGAAGCGGTCCGAGATGTAACGGTCGGCGAGCGTCGCCGCCTGCACCAGGGCCTCGTCCGTGATCGAGACGCGGTGGTGCGCCTCGTACCGGTCACGGAGACCCTTGAGGATCTCGATGGTGTGCGGGAGCGAGGGCTCGGCGACCTGGATGGGCTGGAAGCGGCGCTCCAGGGCCGCGTCCTTCTCCAGGTGCTTGCGGTACTCGTCCAGCGTGGTGGCGCCGATGGTCTGCAGCTCACCGCGGGCCAGCATGGGCTTCAGGATGGAAGCCGCGTCGATGGCGCCCTCGGCGGCACCCGCACCGACCAGCGTGTGCAGCTCGTCGATGAACAGGATGATGTCGCCGCGGGTGCGGATCTCCTTGAGCACCTTCTTCAGGCGCTCCTCGAAGTCACCGCGGTAGCGGGAGCCGGCGACCAGCGCGCCGAGGTCGAGGGTGTAGAGGTGCTTGTCCTTGAGGGTCTCGGGCACCTCGCCCTTGACGATGGCCTGGGCGAGGCCCTCGACGACGGCGGTCTTGCCGACGCCGGGCTCACCGATCAGGACCGGGTTGTTCTTGGTACGGCGGGACAGCACCTGCATGACCCGCTCGATCTCCTTCTCGCGCCCGATGACCGGGTCGAGCTTGGACTCACGAGCGGCCTGGGTGAGGTTCCGGCCGAACTGGTCGAGGACCAGGGACGTCGAGGGGGTGCCCTCGGCGGGGCCGCCGGCGGTGGCGGTCTCCTTGCCCTGGTAACCGGAGAGCAGCTGGATGACCTGCTGCCGCACCCGGTTGAGATCTGCGCCCAGCTTGACCAGGACCTGGGCGGCGACGCCCTCGCCCTCACGGATCAGGCCGAGCAGGATGTGCTCTGTGCCGATGTAGTTGTGGCCCAGCTGAAGAGCCTCGCGGAGCGACAGCTCCAGGACCTTCTTGGCACGGGGGGTGAAGGGGATGTGCCCGGACGGGGCCTGCTGCCCCTGCCCGATGATCTCCTCCACCTGCTGGCGGACCGCCTCGAGCGAAATCCCGAGGCTCTCCAGGGCCTTAGCGGCGACACCCTCACCCTCGTGGATCAGGCCCAGGAGGATGTGCTCGGTGCCGATGTAGTTGTGGTTGAGCATCCGGGCTTCTTCCTGAGCCAGGACGACAACCCGCCGCGCGCGGTCGGTGAACCTCTCGAACATCGTTAATCGCTCCTCAGAGCGGTCAGGCAGTGAGGGGACGCTCCCCTCGCTGTCCTTCCGCAGCTTAGTCCCGCAAGCGGGGACCGCTCATTCCAACTGCCGACACCGTCCTTGGCCTCCTGACCCCGAACGCCGACATCTGCTCCAACCCGATGGTGCGAGACGATGTTCCCGCAGGCCAGGCAGTTACCCCCACCATCAGTACGCCGATGGCGAACGTGAGACGGCCTTTCCTGCGTGTCGCCCCCTCCCACTAGGGATGTCTTACCCGTAGGGACTGACACTCCATGCCGGATGCACCGGTTCCCTCCGCTAAGGGCGAACATCCTTGCGTCACCGCACACCGTGGAACGCCCCCTTTTCCGGCACTCCTGGCAACCGCGCCGATACCCAGCGTAACTCTGGGCCCCTTCGCCCGGTTGCTCCTGACATGGCCATCGTCCCCCTTCCCCGCCGACCGCTCGACCCGAGCGCTTCCTCGGCCGTCGCCCCGCGCGATGTTCCGGGTGAGGGCCCGTGCGACGCGGTGCGGTGGTGGTACGAGAACGATCTCGGCTGGGCGACCGTGCCCGGGACGCCCGTACACCTCATTACGGGCCTGCGCTTCGATGTGCTCGACGTGCCGGTGGAAGCGGGGATCGCGGCGCTCCGGCATCTGGGGCCGGTGCCCGGTCCGGGTTCACCGGTCGCGCGGTGCGGCTCGCGGATGCTGCTGCTGGTCGCGGCCGGGAGCGCGGAGGAGGTGCCGGGGCTGTTGCAGTGGCTGGACTGGGGCGGCCTGGACCTGGACCTCACTGCCGTCGGAACGGGCGGTCACCTGGTGGCGCCGGAGCCTCCGGGCGGAACCGGAAGGCATGGGGGCGTGCGCGGGGAGGCCGGTTCACAGGGGGCCGCCGAGTGGGTGCGGCCCCCCGAGCCGGGATGCGAGGTCGAACCCTCGCTGCCGAGCATGTCGGCGTTGGGGGGCGGTGGGGCCGCCCCCGACCTCGTGCGAGTGGTGGACACGGTGGCGACGCACTGCCACCGCGTCCGGCTGCGGCGCGCGAGCACCGGGCCGTCGGAATCTCAGCCGTTGGCCTTCTCGTAGGCCTCGCGGATGGAGGCGGGGACGCGACCGCGGTCGTTGACCTCGTAACCGTTCTCCTTCGCCCAGGCGCGGATGGCCGCGGTGTCCTGGCTGCCGCCGGAAGCGGCGCGGGCCTTGCCACGCCCACCCGCCGCGCGGCCTCCGGTACGCCGACCACCCTTGACGTAGGGGTCGAGAAGGCCACGGAGCTTGTCCGCGTTGGCGGTCGTGAGGTCGATCTCGTACGTCTTGCCGTCCAGCGCGAACGTCACGGTCTCGTCCGCCTCGCCGCCGTCGAGGTCGTCGACAAGAAGGACCTGAACCTTCTGTGCCACCGGATTTCCTTTCATCGAAAACTTCAGGGCGAGGCCTGCGGCGAGCGCCGCTGTTTCGCGTCCCCTGTTATATGCAGTACTGCAGTACGTCGGAAAGCAAACCGCTTTTCCAGGAAAAACACAAACCCCTGGGAGAGACCGAGGAGAGACCGGGGAGAGAGCCCGGAGAGGACGAGGAGCCCGGGGAAGACCGGAAACATGTGCGTTTCGGACATAGGCCCCGCGGGCAGGGCGACCCTCACCGGAAGCTCTCCGGGAAGGCTCCTCGGGAACGCCTCACCGGAATTGGTCTCCGTCGGCGATCACAGATGCAGAAGCATCCGGCTGTTGCCCAAGGTGTTCGGTTTCACTCGTTCGAGACCGAGGAACTCCGCGACGCCCTCGTCATAGGAACGGAGCAGCTCCGCGTAGACATCGGTGTCGACGGGAGTCTCCCCGATCTCCACGAAGCCGTGCTTCGCGAAGAACTCGACTTCGAAGGTCAGACAGAAAACCCGTCGAACACCCAGCCAGCGAGCGGTGTGCAGCAACTTCTCGAGCAACTGGTGACCGACGCCGAGACCCTTGGCGTCCGGGTTCACCGCGAGAGTGCGGACTTCCGCGAGGTCTTCCCACATGACGTGCAGCGCACCGCAGCCGACGACCTGGGCGTTGTCGTCCCGTTCCGCGACCCAGAACTCCTGGATGTCCTCGTAAAGCGTGACCGTCGCTTTGTCGAGCAGGATGCGGCGCTGGACGTAGGAGTCGAGGAGGTCGCGCACGTGCGGGACATCGCTGGTCCGAGCCCGCCTGACGGTGATGGCTTTTGCGGTGGCTCCGGGACTCGTTGCTGGCATGAGCGGACGCTATCGCCCGGGGAGATCCGGTGATTCGCCGGGGGTGCCCTGTGTTTCGCCGGACGATTCGACGGATTCGCCGACGGTTTCAACAGGGGTTTCAACAGGGGTTTCGAGGGCGGGGGCGGCGGGCGCGGCGGGTTCGGGTTTGCCGGGGCCCGGGCCCTGCACGATGCGTACGGCGTCGGTGAGCGCCTGTCGCTGTTCCTCGCTCATCATCCCGAAGAAGGCGACGAGCGCGGCGGCGGGGTTGTCGCTCTGCGACCAGGCTTCGTTCATGAGTGCGGCCGCGTAGGCGGCGCGAGTGGAGACGGCCTCATATCGATAGGCCCGGCCCTCCGCCTCCCGGCGCACCCAGCCCTTCTGATGGAGATTGTCCAGAACGGTCATCACGGTGGTGTACGCGATGGACCGTTCGCGCTGAAGGTCTTCCAGGACTTCCCGAACTGTCACCGGGCGGTTCCACTTCCACACCCGCGTCATGACCGCGTCTTCGAGTTCTCCCAAGGGGCGAGGCACAGTTCCGCACACTATCCGGAGAGATGGAACAAAAAGGGCGTACGACTCGAAAAACACACGAGTCGTACGCCGATGGGGCGGAAGCGGTGAGGGTCAGGCGCCGGGGCCCCGGGAGTCGCCGCCGGCCTGGCGGGAGTTCTCCGCGCGGGCGAGGGCCGCGTCGACCATCGCGTCCTCCTTGGCCTTGTTGGGGCCGCCCTGGGTCTTCACGATCACCCGGATGACGCTGATGAACAGCACGGCCATCACGAAGGGGGGCAGCAGCGCGGAGACGTAGTCCATGCGTCCAGGGTAGCCAGGGCTAGACGGCGGCCAGTTGTTGGGGCGGGTTCGAAGGCGGGGCGGCCGGTTTCCGCTTGGGCGGGAAGACCTCGCCGGGGGT
>NZ_JARGEE010000357.1:0-9344 GCF_033794485.1 Streptomyces sp. MB09-02B | reverse complement strand
GGGTGATCTGGGCGGGTGCGGGTGGGTGGGGGTTGCTCGCGCAGTTCCCCGCGCCCCTGAAAGCCGGCGGTCACCCGGCGCCTGAAAGCGGCGGCTCGCTGTGCCCCTGAGGGCGGGCGGCTCGCCGTCCCCTGAGGGCATGTGGCTCGCCGCGCACCTGAGAGCGTGTGGCACGCCGCGCACCTGAGAGCCTGTGGCTCGCCGTGCACAGGCTGACTGCGGCCTCTGGGGCCGGGGGGGGTGCTAGGTGGTCGCCGCTGTGCCCTGGGTTTTTGGGGGGACGCCGGGGAGGGCCACCTGGATGCGGCAGCCCTTGGGGGACTCTGCCACTCCGATGCGGCCGCCGTGGAGGTCCACCGCCCAGCGGGCGATCGCCAGGCCCAGGCCGGTGCCGCCGTCGCTGCCGGGGCCGTGGGGGGAGCTGACGGCGCCCCGGTTGAAGCGTTCGAAGACGCGGTGCCACTCGGATTCGGGGATGCCGGGGCCCTCGTCCAGGACCTCCAGCTCCAGCGACTCGGCGGTGGGGCCGCGCCGGGCCTTCACCGTCACACGGCCGTGCGCCGGGCTGTGCTTGACCGCGTTGTCGATGAGATTGGCCACGACCTGGTGGATGCGTTCCGGGTCCGCGTTCGCGGTCAGCTCCGGCGGGTGCACGTCCAGGTGCAGGTGCACGTCCGTACGTGTGTGCTTGCCGGAGTCGGAGGCGACGCCGCCGCGGGCCGAGGAGACCATCTGGGCCTCCTTGAGGACACCCGAGAGGTACGGCCAGACCTCGAAGCGGCGGCGGCGCAACGGGACCACGCCGTTGTCCAGGCGGGACAGGTCCAGGAGGGTCTCCACCAGGCGACCCAGGCGCTCCGTCTGCTTCAGGGCCGTGCGCATCGTCTCCGGGTCGGCCTGGGTGACGCCGTCGACGATGTTCTCCAGGACCGCGCGCAGGCCGGCGATGGGCGTACGGAGCTCGTGGGAGACGTTCGCCACGAGCTCCTTGCGCTGGCGGTCCTGGGCCTCCAGCTCGTCCGCCATGAGGTTGATCGTGTGGGCGAGGTCGCCCAGCTCGTCCCGGCGGTTCTCGCTGACCCGACGGGTGTAGTCGCCGCGCGAGATGGACCGGGCGACCGCGTTCATCTCGTCCAGGGGCGCGGTGAGCGAATGCGCCACGAACTGCGTAATCAGAAGTGTGGCGATCATCGAGAACACCGTGATGAAGCGCAGCTCCGTCTTGGTGTGCACCGCGATCATCGACAGACCGGTGGTGATCAGGACCGAGATGACGACGAGCGCGCCCAGCTTCGTCTTGATCGAGAAGGGGCGCACCCCGCCGAGCGGGCCCGCGCCCTTCCGCGACTGCGCGCCACCGGGACCCCGGTTCCGGGACCTCGGGTCACCGACTCCGCTCATCACGCCACCAGCCCCTTGCGCCTACCTGCCTGCGTGCCTACGTGTGCCCTGTGCACGCGGAACGGCGGGCACGGGTCAGGGAGTCGGGGTCTCCAGGGCGTACCCCACACCGTGCACCGTGCGGATCCGCTCCGCGCCGATCTTCCGCCGCAGCGCCTTGATGTGGCTGTCCACGGTCCGCGTCCCGGACGCGTCCGCCCAGTCCCACACCTCGGCGAGCAGCTGCTCGCGCGAGAGTACGGCACGCGGGGTGTTCGCGAGACATACGAGCAGGTCGAACTCGGTGGGCGTGAGGTGCACGTCCTCGCTGCGCACCCGGACGCGGCGCTGCGCGTGGTCGATCTCCAGCTCGCCCAGGCGCAGGATGCCCGAGCGTGGCGTGGTGGCGGCCAGCGCGGCCCGCTCCACCCGGCGCAGCAGGACGTGCACGCGGGCGGCCAGTTCACGCATGGAGAACGGCTTGGTCATGTAGTCGTCGGCGCCGACGCCGAGCCCGACCAGCATGTCCGTCTCGTCGTCCCGGGCGGTGAGCATCAGCACGGGGACGGGCCGCTGGGCCTGGACGCGCCTGCACACCTCCAGGCCGTCGAAGCCGGGCAGCATGATGTCGAGGATCAGCAGGTCGGGCTGCCAGGCCTCCGCGGTGTCCACCGCGGCAGGTCCGTCGGACGCGGTCTGGACGACGAAACCCTCGGCGCGCAGGCGGGCCGCGATGGCGTCGACGATCGTCGCGTCGTCCTCGACCACGAGGACCCGGCGCTGTGCGCCCGGCGTCGCCGTGGTGCTGTTGTGGGTGGTGTGTGTCTGCTCCATCGCCCGCCCCTGTGTTGCTTTCCGGAATCCGTGGGGTGATCCCTTGACTGCGCACGGCTGCGCATGACTGCGATTGACGCTTGAATGATCGGCGTCAGGCAAGCAGGGTACGGGCAGTCACCGCACCAGGGCTATCCAGGTCGGACCGCGAGGTGCACCACGTCCGGAACTCCTCGGGCAACCGGGATCTCTTCGGTACGCACCTGCTGGAACCCGGCATTCCCCAAGGTTTCCTCGAATTCCGCAGATGGCCGGGCCGACCACACGGCAAGCACCCCACCTGGCCTCAACACCCTTGCGCAGCTTGCCAGTCCGGCCGGCGAGTAGAGGCTGTCGTTGGTCTCGGACACGGTCCAGTCGGGCCCGTTGTCGATGTCCAGGCAGAGCGCGTCGAACGTGGCGGATGTCTCATTGACGTACTTGACGAGATCGGCTTCCACGACCTCCGTACGGGGATCCGCGAGCGCTCCGGCGGAGACCTCGGCCAGCGGACCGGAGCGGTGCCATGCGATGACGGAGGGTTCGCGTTCGACAACTGTGATCGGACCCCAGCGCCGGTCCGCGGCGGCGCGGGCGAGCGAGAAGCCGACGCCCAGACCGCCGATGAGCACACTCGGCCGAGAACGATCCGTCAGCGAGGAGAGGGCGGCGTCGACCAGCAGGCGCTCCGAGCGGCCGTCCGAGGTGTCCATCAGGAAGCACCCGTTGGCGATGATCTGCAACAGCTCTCCGTGCCGTCGCAGCACGACCTCGCCGTAGGGGCCCTCGTGCCGGTCGATGACCACGGGTTCGTCGGTGATGAGCATCCGCCCATCCTTACGTGTGCCCGGCGCGGGGGCAGCAGAATTACGACGGCCCGGCCCGGCCGGACTCGGCCCCGCCCGGCTCGGCTCCGCCCGGTGGGTCGGCGCCGGAGCGCCGGACCGTCAGAGCGTCAGGCCGTGGCCGTACGGGAAGAGCGGGTCCTCGGTGTCGTCGGGGGCCCCGGGGCGGGAGGCCTCGACCGCCGCCACGGAACGCGGCAGTTCGAAGGGCAGCCGGCCCTCTGCCCGGGCCCGGCCGAAGGCCACGTCGAGCAGGGCGGTGTCCGAGGCCCCGTAGTCGGCGACGAGCGCGGCGGCCTTCGCGGCGATCTCCGGGTGCACGGCCGGCCGCTCCAGGTTGACGCAGACCAGGGTGGGCACCGCCGCCAGCAGGGCCAGGGTCTCTGCCGGCCGCTCCTCGCACGGAGTGCGCAGCCGCAGCACGGCCACGTCCGCGTGGGCCGGGTCGGCCACGACGTTGCCGTACAGGGAGGCCGTCTGCGCGCCGACCCCTTCGACGTACAGGTTCGGGCGGTCGGTCAGCGGGAGGAGGGAGTGGTTGGTCAGGACGGTGAGCGAGCGGCGTTGGGCGGCCTCGCCGAGAGCGGTGAAGTCGCTCGCGCCGACGGTCTCCTCGGCGCGGTCCGGGTCGACGTACCGCCTCTCGAAGAGGCCGAGGACGAACTTCTCGCGCAGGAGGCGGCGGACCGAAGTGTCGATCCGTTCCTCGGGGATCCGGCCGGAACGGACCAGTTCGACGAGCACCTCGGGGCACTGCTCGCCGCCGAACTGGTCGGCGCCCGCGTCCAGGGCCTGAGCGGCGCGCTCGACGACGGTGAGGTCTTCGACGCCCCGGGCGTGGGTCCGGTGCGCGTCGCCGCCGAAGGGGGTGTCGGTGAGCAGGCCCCAGTCGGTGCGCACGACACCGTCGAAGCCGAGGCGTCCGCGCAACAGACCGGTCAGGACGTCCCGGTCGAAGCCGCGGCCGCCCTCCTCTCGTCCGCCCTTCTCTCGTCCGCCTTCCCCTCGGCGGCGCTCCTCCCGGCCGCCGTCCACGCCGATCGGCCGGCCGTCGTACGGCAGCATCTGCGAGCACCCGGATTCGACCGCTGCCCGGAACGGAGCGAGGTGGTGGTCGTGCGTGCCGCCGGGGACGTACGTGACCACGGCGGCGACCGAACGCGGGCCGAGCCTCGGCCCCTGGAGGCCGCGTACGTATGCTCTGACCAGCGCGCTCGTGACCTCGGTGGACGAGCTGAACGTGCCGGGCCCGCCAGCCCGGCGGGGGCCGGTGGAGAGGTCGATCCGTGGGTGCAGGGCGACACGGAAGCCGATGGCGAGGTACTCGCGGCGGACGGTGTCACCGAATTTCTCCACCAGCTCCGGATCGCCGATCGCGGCCAGACCCGGAGGCTCGGGCCAGACCGAGAAGGCGCCGGTGCCGAAGGAGGCGGCCGGGTTGCCGGGGAGCGAGTGGCGGGGGCCGGTGGAGAGGGTGACCGGGATGCCCAGTCGGGTGTCGGCCGCGAGTGCCTGGAGCCGGTTGACCCACTCCGCCGTCTCCCGTGCTCCGTACCGGCCCACGAGGTTGAAGTGGGTCAGATGGCTGTCCACCACCAGCTCCGTGGTGCCCTGCCGGAGCGACGGCCCGTCCGTCGCCTCGGCGAGCGTCCCGTCGCCGTTCATCGTCAGCATCGCGTGGCAGAGCTGACCCGCCTTCTCCGCGAGGGTCATCCGGGCCAGCAGGTCTTCCACCCGTTCGTCGACGGAGCGGCTCGGGTCACGGTACGGGGCTGTGGACATCCGGGGTTCCTTGTACGGGTGGCGGTTCCGTCGCGCAGGCCCGTTCAGGGAATCAGCGAAACCGAGCGCGTACCAGGTTTCGGGCAAGTGGCCACTGTCACGCGGGAGATGGCTTGAAAGAAAGGGCGATTGACTCGTGTAACCGCCGGTTCGCCCGGGCCGTCGAGTGCGGCATGGTGGGCGGCCGAAGGGCCGCTCGAAGGCTCGTGGAGCTGTCGGCTTTCTGTGAATCGCCCTTCCAGTGGCGGGGATCACAGACAAGGGCGTACCGGGCCGTCGAGGGTGAGGTGAAACGGAAGGAGCGCCTCACCTTGGATGCCGCCGAGACTGTGGAGACCGCGGGGCCCGTACTCGACGGCATCCCGCGGCAGCCGGGGGCGACACCCGGGCGGGAGCCGGGCGCGACAACCGGGCGGGATCCGGGCGCGACCCCCGGGCGGCAGCCGGGGGCGAAACACGAGCGGCAGCCGGGGGCGACACCCGAGCAGGATCCGGTGGCGTACGTGGTGGAACCCGGGGCGTGCACGGTGGGCCGCGAGGCGCACGCAGGGCCTGCGTCCTCCCCGTGTCGGCGCACTCCGTTTCCGCGCACTCCGTTTCCGCGCGCCTGGCGGCTGCTCCCCACTCCCGTCGGCACGCCCTTCACCTTCTTCTACGCCGCTGTCCTCACGCTGACCTCGCTCGTCGCCGAGTACGCCGACCCGGCCCTGGTGCACGCCCTGCACCAGGGCTCCAGTACGGATGTGGCGCATCTCGTCCACTCTCCGGTGCTGGTACTGGTCGCGAGCGCGCTGTGGGTCGCGGGCGGGGTCGGCTCCGTGTACGCCCTCGCCTTCCTGCTGGTGCTGACCGCGCTGGAACGCCGCGTCGGCGCGTGGCGCACGGCCGGTGTCTTCCTGTTGGGCCATGTCCTCGCCACCCTCGCGACGGAGGTCCCGGTGGGCTTCGCCGTGCTGGCCGGCCACCTCCCCGAAAGCTCCCTCCACCGCCTCGACTACGGCATCAGCTTCGGGGTGGCGGCGAGCGCGGGCGCGCTGGCGGGCCTGCTGCCGCCGTGGCTGCGGTGGCCGCTCCTGCTGGGCTTCGGCGGCATGCTGGTGGACGACCTGATCGCGTACACGGACCCGATGACCAACTGGGGGCATCTGCTGTCCCTGGCGATCGGGGTGGCGACGTGGCCGGTGGTCAGGGCGTGGTGCGCGGCACCGTCCGTCAGGGCCGGCCGGTGAACTTCGCGCTCGTGAGCGGGGCCGTCACCGTCCAGCCCAGTGATGCGTAGAGGGCCCGGCCGTCCGGTGTGCAGGCCAGTACCCCTGTCTCCGCGCCCTGTTCGCGGGCGGCGTGGGTGAGGGTGCGCATGACTAGGGTGCCGAGGCCGCGGCGGCGGTGGGCCGGTGACGTCTCTATCTGGTCGACGACCGCTGTCGCGCCGGTCGGGGCGACCTGGCCGCGGGCCGCGAGGGAACCGTCGGGCGCCGCGACCATCACCCGGGTCACGCCACCACGCGACCAGGTGCGCAGCCGATAGTCGTCGGGCACGGAGGCCGGGGTCTCTTGGGGCCCCAGACGCCGGGTCATCAGCCGGCCGGGTGCGGGGTCGATCTCCCAGCCCTCGCCGAGCCAGGGGCTGATCGTCGCCGCGTCCGCGAAGACCTTGAGCCAGGTGCCGGACCCGGTGACGGCGTCCGCGACCTTCCGGACCGCGTCCTCCTCCACCTCTTCGTTCGTCGCCGACAGGACGTGGCGGGTGACGTGGTGGGCCAGGCCCATGTCGATGGTGAAGCCCCAGGGTTCGACCACCGGGGGTGCCGCGCCTCGGGACACGACCCATCCGTCGACCCATGCCCGCACTGTTCCGTCCACTGCGCCCTCGTGTTTTTGTAATGGGTGATATCGCGGACAAGGTATTACGTGAGAGGTGGTGTGCGCGAGGGGCTATGCATCGGCTCGATGTCGTGGTCGGGGTTGGGCCCGCGGTCCCGGTCATGCCCCCCGATCGACGGCTCGTGATCGCCCACAGCGAACGGGCGGCCTCTCGGGGAACATTCCTCGGCTCATCTGCATTGAGTCGGCATAGCTCAACTTGACTGCCGAGGGAGAGATCATGGCATCGACGTCCGCACCGCTCACCCTGCCCGTGCTGCCGCTCGACGAGGAGGTCGTGCTGCCGGGAATGGTGGTGCCGTTGGACCTCAATGACACCGATGTACGGGCCGCGGTGGAGGCCGCGCAGGCCGCGGCGCGGGCGGTGCCCGGGAAGCCCAAGGTGCTGCTGGTGCCGCGGATCGACGGGGCCTACGCGAGCACCGGCGTGCTCGGTGCCGTCGAGCAGGTCGGGCGGTTGGCCGACGGGGATCCGGGAGCGCTGATCCGCGCCATAGGGCGGGTACGGATCGGGGCCGGCACCACCGGGCCCGGTGCCGCCCTGTGGGTCGAGGGGACGCGGATCGACGACAGCGTGCCGGAGCCGCTGCCCGGACAGGTCGCCGAACTCGTCAAGGAGTACAAGGCACTTGCCACCAGCTGGCTGCGCAAGCGCGGCGCCTGGCAGGTCGTGGACCGGGTGCAGGCCATCGACGACGTCTCCGCGCTCGCCGACAACTCCGGCTACTCGCCCTTCCTCACCCTCGACCAGAAGATCCAGCTCCTGGAGACCACCGACCCTGTCGCCCGGCTGAAGCTCGCCACCCAGCTGCTGCGCGACCACCTCGCCGAACAGGACGTCGCCGAGACCATCGCCAAGGACGTCCAGGAAGGCGTCGACAAGCAGCAGCGAGAGTTCCTGCTGCGGCGTCAGCTCGAAGCCGTCCGCAAGGAACTGCGCGAGCTCAACGGCGAGAAGGACGGCGAGGAGTCCGACGACTACCGGGCCCGTGTCGAGGCCGCCGACCTGCCGGAGGCGGTCCGGGAGGCGGCGCTCAAGGAGGTCGACAAGCTGGAGCGGTCCAGCGACCAGTCGCCCGAGGGCGGCTGGATCCGGACCTGGCTCGACACCGTCCTGGAACTCCCCTGGAACGAGCGGACCGAGGACGCGTACGACATCCAGGGGGCGAAGGGCGTCCTCGACGCCGAGCACGCCGGGCTGGAGGACGTCAAGGAGCGCATCACCGAGTACCTCGCGGTGCGCAAGCGGCGGGCCGAGCGGGGACTCGGTGTAGTCGGCGGGCGGCGCGGCGGTGCCGTGCTCGCGCTCGTCGGGCCGCCCGGCGTCGGCAAGACCAGCCTCGGTGAGTCCGTCGCGCACGCCATGGGACGGAAGTTCGTCCGGGTCGCGCTCGGCGGTGTGCGCGACGAGGCGGAGATCCGCGGGCACCGGCGTACGTATGTCGGGGCGCTCCCCGGACGGATCGTCCGCGCCATCAAGGAAGCCGGGTCCATGAACCCCGTCGTCCTGCTCGACGAGATCGACAAGGTGGGCTCCGACTTCCGGGGCGACCCGGCGGCGGCGCTGCTCGAAGTCCTCGACCCCGCGCAGAACCACACCTTCCGGGACCACTACCTGGAGGTCGAGCTGGACCTGAGCGACGTCGTCTTCCTCGCCACGGCCAATGTGCTGGAGGCGATCCCCGAGGCCCTGCTCGACCGGATGGAACTCGTCCGGCTCGACGGGTACACGGAGGACGAGAAGGTCGTCATCGCCCGGGACCACCTGCTGCCCCGCCAGCTGGAGCGGGCCGGACTCGACGCCGACGAGGTCGTGCTCGACGAGAGCGCCCTGCGCAAGCTCGCCGGTGAGTACACGCGTGAGGCGGGCGTACGGAACCTGGAGCGGTCCGTGGCGCGGCTGCTGCGCAAGGTCGCGGCCCAGCACGAACTGGGCCGGCGTGAGCTGCCGTTCACCGTCACCGACGGGGATCTGCGCGGGCTCATCGGGCGCCCCCACCATGTGCCCGAGTCCGCCCAGGACCCGGCGGAGCGGCGTACGGCGGTGCCGGGTGTCGCGACCGGGCTCGCGGTCACCGGCGCGGGCGGCGACGTGCTGTACGTCGAGGCGTCGCTGGCCGACCCGGAGACGGGCGCGGCGGGACTGACGCTCACCGGCCAGCTGGGTGACGTGATGAAGGAGTCCGCGCAGATCGCGCTCTCCTTCCTGCGCTCGCACGGCGCGGAGCTGGAGCTGCCCGTCGCCGACCTCAAGGACCGGGGCGTGCACATCCACTTCCCGGCGGGCGCGGTCCCCAAGGACGGCCCCAGCGCCGGTGTCACCATGACGACGGCCCTCGCCTCGCTGCTGTCCGGGCGGCTGGTCCGTACGGACGTGGCGATGACGGGTGAGGTGTCGCTGACCGGGCGGGTGCTGCCGATCGGCGGGGTGAAGCAGAAGCTGCTCGCCGCGCATCGGGCCGGTGTCACCACCGTCGTCATTCCCAAGCGGAACGAGGCCGACCTCGACGATGTGCCCGCGGAGGTGCTGGAGAAGCTCGACGTGCACGCGGTGACCGATGTGCGGCAGGTGCTGGAGCTGGCGCTGGCTCCGGCTGAGGTCGGGGTGCCTGTGGCCGCGTGAGCGTGGGGGGTGGGGTG
>NZ_JARGEE010000356.1:0-9350 GCF_033794485.1 Streptomyces sp. MB09-02B | reverse complement strand
GGAACGGAGAAGGGCGGCACCGGACGGGGTCCGGTGCCGCCCTTTCGGTGGCGTGGCGGGTCAGTCATGCGCGGGGGGGGACGATGCGTTCGCTTCCCTGCGTGTGCTTCGGTACGCGTCGGTGCATGCCGGTGCGCGTCGGCGTGCGCCGGTGCACGTACGTGCACGTACGTGCACGTCGAAGCAGTGACCTTCAGCGGTCCCCGGCAGTCGCGCCGAGCCAGTACCCGAAGCCACGGCGGGTGTGGATGAGGGGCGGGGCCTCGCGGTCCACCTTGCGGCGGAGCCGGGAGACGAGTTGCTCGATGGCGTTGCCACCATGGAAGTCACCCCAGACGTAACGGCCGATCTGCTCCTTCGACAGCACCTTGTGCGCGTTGACTAGGAGGTAGCGCAGAAGGCGGTACTCCGCCGGGGTGAGGCTCAACGCCCGCCCCGCGCGCAGGGCCTGACAGGCGGGGTCGTCCAGGACCAGGTCGCGATAGGCGAGTTCGCTGTCCCTGCGGACGGGCTTGCGGCCGCGCAGCAGGACCTGGGCGCGGGCCAGGACCTCGGCGATGCGGAAGGGTTTGGTGACGTAGTCCTGTTCCCCGAGGCCGACTTCCGGGAGGAGTCTGCCGAGGGAGTCGTACCGGGTCAGGAACAGGACGGGCGGACGGTGGGCCAGGGGGCGGCGCTCCCGGCCGAGGCCCTCCAGATCCGGCAGGGCGAGGTCGAGCACGACCAGGTCGAAACGCTGCTCGGTGAGCCGGGCGACGGCTGCCGCGCCCGACTCCGCCGCGTGGATCCGGTATCCAGCCAACTCCATTGTGGTGGAAAGGAGTTCGGCGACGTCCGGGTCGTCCGCGACGATCAGGACGTGCTGGCCCGCACCCCTGGGGAGCGACGGTTTCTCACTGGCACTGCCGTACGTGGTCAAGGCCATTCGGGTCAGGCTCTTTCCTTACGGGGCGGGTGGGCGCTTGCCGCCGATGGGATGGACAGCACTCTACTACTCTCATTGCTTGACTCAAGTAAGTCGTATGTGTTTGCCTCACTCAAGTAAGGCGACGGGGCCGGGTGATCGGCCCATCCCAGGGAAGAGGGACTTCTGGATGAGCAGCAACGGTCTCGACGGCCGCGGTGTCGTCGTCACGGGAGCCGGTTCCGGCATCGGCCGGGCCGCGGCCCTGAAGTTCGCCGCGGCGGGTGCGAAGGTGCTGGTCGCCGACATCGCCGGGAAGGCCGCCGAGGAGACCGTCGAGGCCATCGCGGCGGCCGGCGGCACCGCCGTCCCGGTCGTCGGTGATCTCAGTGACCAGGCGGTCGTGGACGAGGTCGTCGCGCGGGCCGTGGAGACCTTCGGCCGACTGGACGTCCTGGTGAACAACGCGGGGATCATGGACAGGATGTCCGCCCTCGCCGACGTCGACGACGGCGAGTGGGAGCGGGTCATCCGGGTCAACCTGACCGCGCCGTTCCTGCTCACCCGCGCCGCCCTGCCGCACATGCTGAAGGCGGAGCGCGGCGCGATCGTCTTCACCGCCTCCGAGGCGGGACTGCGCGGCAGCGCGGCCGGTGCCGCGTACACCGCGTCGAAGCACGGTGTCGTCGGCCTGGTGAAGAGCCTGTCGGTGATGTACCGGAAGCAGGGCATCCGGGCCAACGCCATAGCCCCCGGCCCCACGCTGACCAACATCCAGGTCGACGCCGACCGGCAGGCGCACGGTCCGGCGGTCATCGGCGGGCTGATCGGCGCCACCATCGGCAGGCTCGGCACGGCCGAGGAACAGGCCGACGCGATCGTCTTCCTCTCCTCCGACGCTGCGGCCTTCGTCAACGGTGTGGTGCTTCCGGTCGACGACGCCTGGGCCGCCGTCTGACGGACGCCGGCCCGCGCCGAGGGCCCGTCGGCACCGAGCGCCCGGTACAGGGCCACCCACCGAGATCGTCGGGCACCACGAGCGTTTCACCCGACTCCGCAGTCACCGGCCGGGGGCCGGATGCCGGGGGCGCCGGAGAAGGTGTCGTGACGTTCGACGAAATGAGCCCCGACGGCCCGAGTGCGGCCAACTCGGTCCGGATTGGGCGCACATGAGGGTTTCACACATGGAGGATCCTCTGAATCTGAGGATTCGCTGAGCATTCTGTGTACCCCTTACGTAGACGAGGACGCGCATGACCCGTGCCGGATGTCCCGCCGGCTCCGGAGTTGTCCTTGAGAGGCCTGATGAGACGCAACACGCGAAAGAGATCGAACACCGCCCGCCGAGCGGTGGGCGCGGCAGCCGCAGTAGCCATCGGTGCCGGCGGACTGGTGGCGGTCAACATCTACGCCTCGGCAGGCGAGACCAGCACCTCGAAGGGCCCTGCCCAGAACCAGGTGCTCGCGGCCGGAACGTCCACCATCGACTGCCCCGACGTGGGCCAGAAGTTGACGTCGGTGCCGGCTCAGGCGAAGGCTCAGGTCGACCGGGAGCTGGCCCTTCTCGACAAGCAGATCTCCGAGGCGTACCAGCGCCTCTCCACCTCGCAGAGGGCCATTCAGCAGGACCCCAACTTCGCGCAGAACGCGATCGTGGGTCCGCTGAAGGACAAGCGGAAGGCGGCGATCGACCGGATCGCCATCGCCATCGGCCGGGTGGCGGCCAAGCCGCAGGGCCTCGACGCCCTGGCGGCCTGCACGCTGCGCCCCACCGGCAACCAGCCCGCTCCCGCTCAGGGCGGCGGCGCCAACCAGGGTGGCAACCAAGGCGGCAACCAGGGCGGCAACAACCCCAACGCCGGTGTGGCCGGCAACGGGCCCGTCGCGGCGGACTTCGTGGACATCACCAAGGTAAAGCCCAACGTGCGCACGCCCGCCAGGTCGGCGCAGGCGTCGAAGGGCACCTTCGTCACCAAGTGCGGTGTGAACGCCAACAAGCTGTACAACAGCGACAACGTCATCGTCGCGCCCGGTGTCACCAACGGCGCGCACCACATGCACGACTACGTCGGCAACCAGGACAACGACGCCTTCTCCAGCGATCAGGACCTCGCCAAGGCGGGGACCAGCTGCCGGAACAAGGGTGACAGGTCGTCGTACTTCTGGCCGGTGCTGCGGCTCCAGGACGGCACCAAGGAGTTCGACGCCGCCCAGCAGGGCGGCGGCGCCGAGGGCAACACGGGCCGGATCCTGACGGCGAAGCAGGCCACCCTGAACTTCGTGGGCAGCCCCCGCGGCAAGGTGGTGGCGATGCCCAGGCTGCTGCGCATCATCACCGGTGACGCCAAGGCGTTCGTCAACGGCCCCGCCAACGCCAACGCCTCCTGGAGCTGCACCGGCTTCGAGAACAAGGTGCAGTTGAAGGACAAGTACCCGCTCTGCCCCGCGGGCAGCGACGTGGTGCGCACCTTCAAGTTCCAGAGCTGCTGGGACGGCAAGAACATCGACAGCGCCAACCACCGCACGCACGTGGCCTTCGCCGACGCGAACGGCAACTGCGCGGCCGGCTTCAAGGCCATCCCGCAGCTGGTGCAGCGGCTGGTGTACGACGTGGACGCGCCCAGCGTGAAGGACAACGGCAAGACCCGTCCGTTCTACTCGCTGGACAGCTTCCCCGAGCAGCAGCACAAGCCGGTCACCGACCACGGCGACTTCATCAACGTCTTCGACCAGAAGCTGATGAACAAGGCGGTGCAGTGCATCAACACCGGCCGTAAGTGCAGCTGAGTCCGGCACACGGGTGGGGGACGTCGCTCCGGCGACGTCCCCCTCCTTTTTGTTGCTCGTCCAGGATGACGGTGCCGCGGCTGTGGACGGGGCTCCGTCGCACCCGGCGTCGCTGGGTCTCGGCCTCGATCTCGCCGCTAGGGGGTGTTTCGAAAGTCCTGTGCGGTGCCCGCGGTGTCCGGTGCGTGCTCTCGGCGTGCCGGACGAAAGTCCTCGTACTGGACGTACTTGGGCTTTCGGCCGGTGCGGCGAGAGGGCGTGCCGGGCGCCGTGGGTGCTGTGCGGGACTTTCGAAACACCCCCTAGGCCTCCGCCTGCGTAGCTGTGGCTGTCCCCGCCGGCGGCAGCCGGACCGTGAAGGTGGTCGTGCCCGGCTCGCTGGTCAGGGTGATGGTGCCGCCGTGGGCGCGGACCAGGGAGTGGGCCACCGCGAGGCCCAGGCCGCTGCCGCCCCGGTCGCGGCTGCGGGCCTTGTCGACGCGGTAGAAGCGGTCGAAGACGCGCTCCTGGTCGTCGGCCGGGATCCCGGGCCCCGAGTCGGTGATCCGTACCTCGGCCGTGCCGGACCCCACGGCGACCTCCAGGGAGACCTTCGTACCGGGCGGGGTGTGCACGGCGGCGTTGGTGAGGAGGTTGTCGAGGACCTGCCGGAGGCGGAGGGGGTCGAGGCGCAGCCGGATCGGGTCGGAGCCGGTCGCCACGGTCAGCGGACGGTCGGGGTGGCCCGCTCGGAAGCCGTCCGCCGCCTGTCGCGCCAGCTCCGTCAGGTCGGCCTCCTCCAGCCGCAGCGGTGCCTCCACGTCGGCCGCGTCGAGGCGGGCCAGCATCAGCAGGTCGTCCAGGAGGACGCCCATCCGGGCCGCCTCGGCGCGCAGCCGGGCCAGGTGCTTGTCGCGTTCCTCGGGGCTGTGGGCGGCGGCGTACTGGAACAGGTCGGCGTAGCCGCGTACCGACATCAGCGGGGTGCGCAGTTCGTGGGAGGCGTCGGCGACGAAGCGGCGCAGGCGCTGTTCGGCCTCGGTGCGCACGCCGAGCGCGTCGTCGATGTGCTCCAGCATGGTGTTGAAGGCGGTGCGCAGTTCCTCGACCTCGGGCCCGCCGTCACGGTTGTCGTGGCGCACCGGCAGCCGCGCCGAGTCCGTCAGGTCGTGCGAGGTGATGCCGCGAGCGGTGTGCGCCATGTCGCTCAGGGGCTTCAGCCCGCGCCGCAGCATGGCCCGGCCGAAGACGACGAGCGCCATCAGGGCGAGGGCGAAGGTGACGACCTGGACCGTGATCAGCCGGCCGACCGTGTCCTCGATGTCGTCCATGGGCGCGGCGCTGACCAGGACCACCCCGGGCTCCACCTCGCAGGCACGCAGCCGGTACTGGCCTTGGCCCTTGAGGTGCTCGGTGCGGGTGACCTCCATGTCCTCGGTGCTCAGCGCCTTGGCCACGAGGGTGAAGTCGTCGATGTCCTTGGGCAGGTCGCCGGGGTCCTCGGGCTTCTGGAGCACCGGGGTGCCGCCCGAGGTGTCGTACACGGCGTAGTACCAGCGGTAGTACTTCTTCCCCTTGAGGGTGCCGTAGTCGGCGATGCTCTTGGACTGGGCGATCTGGGCGATCTTCAGCTGTTCGTTGAGCTGCGCGGACAGATAGTCGCGCATGTACATGGTCAGCGCGTTGCCGACGACCGCGAACACGACGAGCGCCAGGGCTCCGAGGCCGAGGGCCAGCCGGGTGCCGAGGCGCATGTCGCGATAGCCCTGCTTGAGACGGGTGATCACTCGGTGGCCTGCCGCAGGACGTAGCCGAATCCCCGGACGGTGTGGATGAGCGGCTCGCCGGTGTCGTCGAGCTTGCGGCGCAGCCGGCTGACGACCAGCTCGACGACGTTGGAGCGGCCGCCGAAGCCGTACTCCCAGACGTGGTCGAGGATCTGCGCCTTGGTGAGGACGGTCGGGGACTTGCGCATGAGGTAGCGCAGGACCTCGTACTCGGTGGGCGTGAGGGTGAGCAGCTTGTCGCCGCGGCGGACCTCGCGGGTGTCCTCGTCCATCGTCAGGTCGGCGACCTGGAGGACGGAGCGCTGGAAGGCGGGCCCGGCGCTGCGGCGCAGCACGGTGCGCAGCCGGGCCATCAGCTCCTCCACGGCGAACGGTTTGACCAGGTAGTCGTCGCCGCCCCGGGTGAGGCCGGCGACCCGGTCGGCGACGCCGTCGCGGGCGGTCAGGAACACCACGGGCACCATCGTGCCGGACCGGCGGAGCCGGTCGAGCACGCCGAAGCCGTCCAGGCCGGGCAGCATCAGGTCCAGCACCACGATGTCGGGGCGGAACTCGGCCGCCTGCCGCAGCGCCTCCTCACCGGAGTGCGCCGTGACGGCGTCCCAGCCCTCATAGCGGGCGACGGTAGCCACCAGGTCCGCGATCGGCGGGTCGTCGTCCACCACGAGCAGTCGCACTTTTTCCACGTGCTCATATTGCGCCACCGATCGCCGTGCGCCATAGCCGCTCACAGCCCTGGGGCCCGATCGATAAATACTTGAAAGTTGTCCGACAGTAAAACGACAGCAGTCACCGGAGAAGCTCGTACTCACCACTCGATCAAGGAGCTCTCCCCGTGACCACTGTCCAACACCCCCCAGCGGCGGTCAGCCGCTCGGGAGCGCGTCCCAGAGTGGTCGCCCGCACCGGTCTGTACGCGGTGCTGGCGGCGAACGTCGCCGCGGTGACCTTCCTCTTCGTCCAGGCGGGCTTCGCCTCGAACGCCCTCATCGTGCTGGGCCGCCTGACCGGTCTGTTCGGCGCGCTGCTGATGGCGTTCCAGCTGGTGCTGGTGGCCCGGCTGCCGTGGTTCGACCGGCGCATCGGCATGGACCGGCTGACCTCGTGGCACCGCTGGACCGGTTTCTCGGTGCTGTGGCTGCTGGTCGCGCACGGGGTGTTCATCGTCTTCGGCTACGCCCAGTCCTCGGACCTGGACCCGGTCAGCCAGCTCGTCGACCTCGCCGAGACCGTCGAGGGCGTGCTGCGCGCGATCGTCGCGCTCGGCATCATCGCCGTGATCGGCGTGGTGTCGGCCCGCTTCGCCCGCCGCCGGCTGGCCTACGAGACCTGGCACTTCATCCACCTGTACACGTACGTCGCGGTGGTGCTGGCCTTCACGCACCAGGTCGCGGCGGGTACGTCGTTCGCGTCGTCGGAGACCGCGACGGCGTACTGGTACGCGCTGTGGGGCGTGGCCCTGGCCTCCGTGTTCACGGGCCGGCTGGTGCTGCCGCTGTGGCGCAACTGGCGTCACCAGCTCCGCGTCACCGCGGTCGTTCCCGAGGCCGACAACGTCGTCTCCATCTACATGACCGGCCGCGACCTGGACCGGATGCCCGCGCGGGCCGGCCAGTTCTTCCTGTGGCGGTTCCTGACCCGTGACCGCTGGTGGCAGGCCAACCCGTTCTCGCTGTCGGCCGCGCCCGACGGCAGCCAGTTGCGGCTGACCGCGAAGGCGGCCGGCGAGGGCTCGGCCGCCCTGCGGCACGTCAAGGTCGGCACCCGGGTGTTCGCCGAGGGGCCGTACGGCGCCTTCACCGCGATGCACCGCACCCGGCCCGAGTCCGTGCTCATCGCCGGCGGCGTCGGTGTCACCCCGATCCGGGCCCTGCTGGAGGAGATCGAGGGCCACGCGGTGGTCATCTACCGGGTCGCCACGAAGCAGGACGCGGTCCTCTACGACGAGCTGCAGCGGCTCGCCTTCGACAAGGGCGCCGAGCTGCACCTGCTCTCCGGCCCCGTCAGCCCCGACCTGCTGGCGCCGCGCGAGCTGCTGCGGATGGTGCCGGACATCACCGACCGGGACGTGTTCCTGTGCGGGCCGCCGCCGATGATGAACGCGGTCCTGGGCAGCCTGCGCGAGCTGGACGTGCCCAAGCCGCAGATCCACTTCGAACGCTTCAGCCTGGCCGGCTGAGGACACAGGGACACGAGGACAACACTGTGAAGCGAGCGATACCCGCCCTGGTCCTGAGCGCCGCCGCGCTGGTGCCCGTCTGGCGTTACGCCCCCTCGACCGACACGACGTCGACCGCCGAGCCCGCCCCGTCGGCCTCCGCGTCCACGTCGTCGGGCGCCACCGTGGTCACGGGCCCGACGATCGACACCGAGAAGGGACCCGTCCAGGTCCAGGCAACCTTCCAGGGCGAAAAGATCACCGCCGTGAGGTTCCTCCAGCAGCCGGACCACCCGCAGACCGAGGCGGCGGTGCCGGTACTGATCGAGGAGACCCTGACGGCACAGAGCGCCGAGATCGACACCGTCTCGGGCGCCACCATCACCAGCGACGCCTACCGGGAGTCGTTGCAGGCCACGATCGACGAGAACGGGAAGGCGGCGGCGTCGTCCGACTCGGCAGCGGGTGACTCGGAGGCGGCTGCACAGAACGCGAGCCGGACGGTCGCGGGCCCGACCGTCGGCACCTCCAAGGGCGACGTCCAGGTCCAGGTGACCTTCGAGGGCGACGAGATCGCGGCCGTGGAGATGCTGAAACAGCCGAACCACCCGCAGACCGAGGCCGCCGTCCCGGTGCTGATCAAGGAGACCCTGGCGGCACAGAGCGCCGACCTCGACACCGTCTCCGGCGCCACCATCACGAGCGACGGCTACCGGGAGTCCCTCCAGGCCGCGATCGACGCGAAGGCCTGATCCGGTGCGTAGCGTCGAACACATCATGGGGTTCCCGATCTCGCTGCTGATCGAGGACGAGGAGGCCACCGCCGAGGCCGCGGAGCCGGCGTTCGCGTGGCTGCGCGAGGTCGACGCGCGGTTCAGCCCGTTCCGCGCCGACAGCGAGGTGTCGCGGCTGGACCGGGGCGAGCTGACACCGGAGGAGGTCAGCCGGGATCTGGCCGAGGTGCTGGCCCTCTGCGAGGAGTACCGGGTGGCCACGGGCGGCGCGTTCGACGTACGGCTGCCGGGGCGCGGGCTCGACCCCTGCGCCATGGTGAAGGGCTGGGCCGTGCAGCGGGCGGCGGAGCTGCTGACGGGGCGGGGCGCGAAGCGGCTGTGCCTCAACGCGGGTGGTGACGTGGCGGCGACGGGCGGGCCGTGGCGGGTGGGGGTGCGGCACCCGGAGCGGGCCGACCGGCTCTGCGCGGTCCTGTCGGTGACGGACGGCGCGGTCGCCACGTCCGCCCGCTACGAGCGCGGCGACCACATCCTCGACGGCCGCACCGGCCGTGCGGCGACGGGTCTGCTCAGCCTCACGGTGGTGGCCCCGACCCTCACGGAGGCCGACGCGACGGCGACGGCGGCGTTCGCGATGGGGGCGGAGGGTGTGGAGTGGGCCGCGGCGAGGGAGGGGTGCGAGGTGTTCGCGGTCGACGCCCGCCAAAAGGTCTTCCGGACGCCGGGGTTGCCGGTGGCTGCGTGAGGGCGTCCGGTGGCTGCGTGAGGGTGTGAGGGCGCCTCATGGCTCGGGGGTGCGGGCGTTCGGCGACTGCGGGCAGTTCGTGGCTGATCGCGCAGTTCCCCGCGCCCCTGAAAGGGCCTGCGGCCCCCATCACCGCCTGCACCACCCCGACCACCTGCGGGCAATCGTGCCGCTGGGGCGATGGGGGCACCTCCCGCTCGAGCGAAGCCGAGAGTGGGGGAGGGTGGGCGCAGGCGGCACCCTGTCAGCGCCGGTA
>NZ_JARGEE010000355.1:0-9460 GCF_033794485.1 Streptomyces sp. MB09-02B | reverse complement strand
ATTGTCTTGTCCTTCTAGATGTTCTTCACTCACGTGTGGTATGTTTTTTTTTTTTTGTATTGCTGGGCACTCATGGATGCCAACACTGTGTTTCTGTGGCAGCGTCTCATGGTTGTAAGAGACAGGTCCCACCCCCGGGCCGGTCGATTTCGAGCATCATCACACAGCGCAACCCTGCCCGCTCCAGCCGCCGTCGGCGACCGGGGCGACGCTCGGACAGGCCCCACAGAGAGGAGGGGCTCCCGGCCTGTCGCCAGAAGCCCCCTCACCCCACACATGCCTGGAACGCGTGCCTAGAACGTGCCCAGCTTGATCAGGGACAGGATCGCCACCAGCTGGATCGCCGAGGCGCCCAGGGCCTTCGGCCACGGGAGGTCGTGGGACTTGGCGACCATGATGGTCAGCAGGGCGCCTGCGGCGACCCAGGTGATCCAGCCGAGGATCTGCACGAACGAGGCGTCGCCGCCCGCGAACATCGCGACGACCAGGCGCGGCGCGTCCGTGAGGGTCATGATCAGCATGGAGAGGCCGACCGTGGGCTGCCAGGCGCCGTCGCCGCCGAGCTGGCGTGCGAGGGTGTGGGTGACCACGCCCAGGACGAAGATGCTGACCACCATCGTCACGCCGGTGACGAGCACGATGGGAACGGCCGCCGAGAGCGTCGCCTTGATCGCCTCTTCGCGCGCGGCGTCGAAGCCGAAGACGGCCAGCAGGCCGTACAGGAACGTCACGATGAGGGCGGGGCCCCACACCGCGTAGTCGCGCATCACCAGGAACGTCTGGTTCGGGCTGGTGACGATGCCCTTGAGGAGCGCCTTCCAGGGCAGCCGCGGGCCGAGCGGCGCCGCCGGGGCGTTGCCCGCGCGGTAGGTGTCGCCCTGCTGGTACGGGTCCTCGCCGACGGAGAACATCTGCGTGTGACCCGGGTTGTTGGCCGCGTACGGGTCCGGGCCTCCGCCCTGGGGGTGCCCGCCGCCGTCGCCGAAGTACTCCGGCTCGCCGTGGTTCCCGTGCCCTCCAGGGCCCCCGTGGGTCCCGTACCCGCCGGGGTGTCCGCCGCCGTGCGTCTGGGGCCAGCCGCCCTGACCGCCGCGCCCGCCGCCGTACGGCGGTCCCGGGGGCGTCTGGGGGTAGCCGTACGACGGGCCGCCGGCCTGCGGGGCCTGCTGTCCGTACGGAGGGTTGTGCGGTCGCGCTTGAGGAGCGCCGTTGTCCCGGCCGCGTCCGATCCTGAATCCAGCCACGTCATCGAACGTACCTGGTCCCGGGCGGCCGCGTGCCGGGCCGGGGCCAACCGGCCCGGCTTTGCGGCCGAGCTGTGACATCCCCTAAGGGATCGTCAGGGATGTGTGAGGGGTGGGCCGGGGGGCAGCCCGGTGGTCGGTCGGTTACGGCCTCCGCGCAGGTCGGCGGCCGTACCGGCGCGCTCAACGGCTGCTGACGTACCTGCCGTACGACAGGGCCGACGACGGGGACGGCAGGCCCAGGTTCTTCGGGGTGAGGGCGTGGGAGCCGGTGACCGAGGTCTTCGGGAAGACCCAGACGCCGCCGGACCTCGCGTTCTCGCCCGGGGCGCCGGCGGCCGTGTCCGGGGTGCCGTCCTTGTCGTAGTCGCCGGTGGCGACGGCCGTGCCGAAGGCGTCGTTCGTCTCCGCCACGCCGGGGACACCGGGGCGGTCCTGGTGGTACGGGACGGAGGTCGCTTCGCCGAAGCGGTCGACGACGCCGCCCTCGTGGCTCAGCAGGAACGTCACCGCGCCGGCCGCCGCGCGGGTGCCGATGGCCTCGCCCGGGGCGCCCACGACCAGGTCGTCGCGGCCGTCGTGGTTCCAGTCCAGTACGGCGAGGGAGGCGCCGAAGCGGTCGCCGTCCTCGGCGACGCCGTACACGCCGACCGTGTCCTGGTTGAGGGTCTGGGAGCGCAGGCCGAAGGAGCCCTTCGCGTCGCCGTACTCGATGTGGATGCCGCCACCCTTGGCGTACGACTCGGGGCCGCACGGGTCGTCGATGTTCTCGTCGGCTATCTCACGGCACTCGCCGAGGGCCAGGTCGTCCAGTCCGTCGCCGTCGAAGTCGCCGACGGCGAGTGCGGAGGCGGCGCCGTTGTCGGAGTTCCAGACGTTGGCCATGCGGCGCTCGGTCTCGTCCCAGGACCACAGCCGTACGTGGGACTGGGTGAAGGGGGCGTCGATCGTGTGGTAGGCGAGGGCGAGGTCGTCCGTGCCGTCGGCGGTGAAGTCGCCGGTGGCCAGGAGCGGGGCGCGGCCGCCCATCGGGGTGGCGAGGACGGTGGTGACGACCAGGTCCTCGCCGTTGTCGACGGCGGCCCGCACGACGACCTTGTCCCGGCCGCCGACCACGAGGTCGCGGCCGCCGTCGCCGGTCAGGTCCGCCGCCGCGACGGACCAGCCGTACGCCGCGTTCACCGACGGGCCGGTGAGGGCGTTGGACGCCGGGCCCGTGCCGGTCCGCGCGCCGCCGACGACGGTGACGGTGCCCGCGTCCGCGCCCCGGCCGGTGACGTCCTCGCCGGGAGCGCCGACGATCAGCTCGGCGAGGCCGTCGCCGCTCAGGTCGGCCAGCAGCACGGAGGTGCCGAAGCGGTCGCCGGCCTCGGGGGTGCCGGGGACCTCGGCGGTGGACTGGCTGACCCGGATGCTCCCGTGTCTGCCGAGGCCCTTGGGCCCACCCCGGACGAGGTTCACATAGCCGGCCTTGGCCTTGCCGTTCACGGTGGCGTCGGGGACGCCGACGGCGAGGTCCGCGTAGCCGTCGCCGTTGAAGTCGCTGGTCACGGCGGGGGAGGGGGCGGCGGTCGCGGCCGGCGCGAGGGTCAGGGCGAGGACCGCCGTGGTGGCGGTGGCGGTCGCCACGGTGGCGGCGGCCAGGGCGTACGTCCGTCTGTGCACGGGGGACTCCAGGTGGGTGGCCGGATGGCGGGGGCCGAGATGGCTGGTTCACCTGTGTGACACCTGGAGGCCGCGCGGGGTTGTAGTACGGGGTCGTAGTACGGGGTTGTAGTGCCGGCCCGGCGGAGCCGGGAGGCTAGGACCAGAACTCCGCCTCCTTGTCCATGTCCTCCTGGCACTCGTCGATGTCCGTGAACTTGTCGCCGACGATCCGGAAGACGAGGCAGCCGTTCTGCTCGATCCGCCTGCCACCGCGCTCGGCGGTGTAGCGGTGCACGGAGACGGCGTGGCCCCGGCCGTCCACGCACACATGGCTGAGCGTGACGTCGAACGTCCCGCCGGTCTCCTCGAAGAGGCGCTGGTACAGCTGGATGATCGAGTCCTGGCCCTTGTGGTCGCCCGACAGCAGGTGGCTGCCGGGGACGTGGTGCGTACAGTCCGAGGCCATCAGGCCGCGGAGGGTGTCCATGTCGCCCCGGGTGAAGGCGTCGTAGCCCTTGCGGACGAGTGTTGCGTTGGGGTGTTCAGCCATGGGGATCGCCGGCTCTCGTTTGTGCGGTGCGTGATGATGTGCGCACTGTCTGCGACCTGATCGCATTGCTCTGATATAGGCCATTATCGGCGGGAGGGTCAGGCTTTGCGAGTGCGCTCGTGCGTAGGCCGGCGTCTCGCCCGGAACTAGGGCTGGGTGCGGACCAGGACGAGTATCTGGTTGGGCGACGATCCGCGTGCGTCCCGGGTGTCGAGTGTGGTGAGGCTCAGCCATGCCCGGTCGAGGAGGCCGATGGGTGCGGTGTCGCGTATGTGGGCCTGCCGCAGGATGCGGATGGCGACGAGAAGTGCCGTGCGGGCGCAGGCCAGTGTTCGACGGTCAGTAGGCGTGTGCCGGTTTCGCATGGAGGTGAGCAGTTCCACGATCTGGTCGGTCAGGAGCAGTACTTGGGAAACCCGATCTCCCGAGGCGTCGGCCGTCCTGAGGAGCTCGCGAGCATGACGCACTGCGGTAGCAGGGTCGGACAAGGTCCGTTGCCCAGGGTGGATTTCTGATCCTGTCTGTCCCAACAGGTAGTCGAGGCTGCCGAGGAGGGACTGTGGTGACAGGGCTGCGGATTCGCAGGTGATCAAGGTGCGGTAAGCGCTGACCGACAGTCTGAGGACGTCGGTCTGGACGGGATCGGACAGAGCGCGGGACAGGTCCATGGCGAGGGCGACTACGCGGGTGGTGTCGGTGATGCCCTGTTCGAGTAGTGAGGTCAGGCCACGGGCCGCCTGGCGGGTGAGCTCCAGAGGATCGCCGAGCACATGGCCGAGGGCATCGCCCCCGACGGGGTCGCGGTCAGCGGTGAGGCCGAGGGCTGGGCCGAGGTCGAGATCGAAAGCCCGGTCGACGTCGAGACAGAGGTGGGAGGTGAGCGAGCGGAGCTGATCGACGTGGAAGTGGAGGTCCTCGACGTGGTCGCGGCGATCGTGGCCCGAAGCGCGGATCTGAGCCAGGGAGTCATGGAGGGTGTCGGCGATGGCGATGGCGTTGCTCAGGGGGGCCACGAGAGCGGGGTCGAGAGCCCGCTCCATGGCCTGCGTGACATTGAGGTCGCGGACGAAGCCCCGAGCACGGGCGACGGGTCGTCCGAGGTCGTGGATGTGCTCAGGATCATCTTCGATGAGGGAGGCGTGGGAGCCGACTTGGTGGAGGGCGGTCAGGACGGCGAGGGTGCTGGGTAGAGCCAGCGCGTCGGGGGGCGGAACGTCGGGTGACTCAGCGGTGTGGGTGAGGGCTGCGATGAGAACGCTGGTCCAGGCCGACACCCGTGCTCGCTGGCTGACCGGGGTCGCCAGAAGCCGCAGGGAGAGATCGAGCTGCTGCCGGTCGGCTACGGGGATGTCGTGGAGCCGCTCTGCGTCGGCGACGTAGGGCCAACGTGCGCCCGAGGTTTGGTGGAGGACGGTGTGGGCGCCGTCGTGGGCCCATACCGTGTGGCCGCCGAGGCCGGCCACCGAGGCGGCGGCGGGGTCGCGGAGTTCGTCCAGTGTGGGAAGTCGGCAGACGCCGCCTCCCATGAAGGCGTTGAGCCAGTCGGGAAAGCGTTCGGCGTCTCCGACCTGCATGCCCACGACCGCGCTCCCGTCGTTCCCGAGCGTGTCGAGGCGGTAGGGATGGTGCAGGCGGCCGGCTGCTCGTTCGTCCTGAACGAACAGCTGGTACAGGTGGTAGGGGACGGGCCATGAGCACAGGGCGGCCGCGTTGTGCAGTCGGATGGTCTCGCGCAGGGCTCGGGTGGCCTGGACTCCGGCCAGGAGGCGTTGTCGGGCGGGGTCGTGGGGCGTGTCCGGAGGGGGAGGGCCCAGCAGTTCCTCCAGGCGGTCCCGGGTCTCGGGCTCGACGGTGCGGGCCTGATCGGCGCAGTCGAAGGCCAGAGCCAGTGCGGGGAGCGTGCCACGGCCCAGGCAGGCGGTGATGATGTCCGTGGCGTCGTTCGCCGCGGACCAGAGCAGGATCGTCTCGCGCCACCAGGGGTCCTCGACGTTGTCGATCAGTACGCTCGTGTCGGCGCGCGGAGTCCCGAGTTGGGTGGCGGCCAGGTATTCCTGCAACGTGAGGTGGGCGAAGCCGTAGACACCGTGTTCGCGTTCGACCAGCAGGCCGCTGGCACAGGCCACCTCCAGGAACACCTTGGGGGGCACGTCGCCGGGTACCTGTCGCAGTGGTCTCCGGATGGCTCTGGCTGCGTCGCGTTCGGGCCAGTCCTTGACCTGGGCCTTCATCATGGCGAGGGCAAGGTGCTGGGCGACATGCTGCTTGTGCGGTCCGGTCAGGCCGGTCGCGTCACTGAGCCCGCGGGCCTCGGAGCGGCGGTGGAGCAGCACATCGCACATTTCGTCGTACAACTCAGCTCGGCTGCCGGGGAGTTGGCCTCGGTAACGGTGTACGTTCGCTGTCATCGTCAGCAGGAGGGGGTTGGCCGCCAGGTCGTACAGGGCGCCCTGCTCCTGCAGCCGGGCCAACAGATCCGCCGCGTTGCGGTCGGCTGCCGCCCGTACCTCCCGGTCCGCTCTGCCACGGGCCCGGCTCTCGGTCGCGTACGACCATTGGCGCAGGAACTGGTCGATCTGTGCCCACGTGAAGCGACGGACCTGGAGAACCTCCGCCCCTGGTACGGGATTCGACCGGTAGCCGTGCGGACGTGAGGTCACCACATAGGTGTTGTGGGGATAGCTCTGGATCTGCCTGTCGACCCAGTCCACGACCCGGCCCCGTTCTGCCGGATCCGCGACCTCGTCCAAGCCGTCCAGCAGGATCACGCACCCGCCGCGATCCAGTCTCTGATCCAGCCAGTGGGCCGGTACCTTCCCATCGAGCCAGGCGGCCTTCACTGCCGCCGCCCCCAGTGAAGGGGGCTCGTCGGCCAGCAGGTCCGCGGCGTGGCGACGCAGGTAGAGCAGCACCGGCAAGCGTTGCTTCCACGGGCGCCGGCGGTGTCGACACAGTCCCAGCGCCGTGTTGCGGGCCAGAGTCGTCTTGCCCGATCCCGGCCCGCCTATCACGGCCAGAACCCGAGAGCCGCCGTCGCGACCGGCGTTCCGCAGCACCGACTCCAGGCTTCGGCGCTCCTCCCCGGACACCGAACCGAGGAAGGGTTCCCTGGCGGCATCGTGCAGCACCTTCGGTACGACGCTGACATCCACGTACACCTGGCGCATCCGGAACACGAACTCGCTCTGTGTGGCGATGCCGACCGTTTCCATGTCCTGGACGCTCGCGCGCAGTTGCCGCAGGTAGACCCGGCGGCCGCCGCGTGGGGTGTCGTCGGCGGGGGCGGGGACGGCCCGCTCCGAGAACAGCAGGCTCAGGACGGCAACGCCGAACGCGGCGTACATCCAGGTCAAGCTGAGCTTTCCGTCGTTCAGCACCTGGTTCGTCGCGACGCCGACCGTGACCAACAGGGCGGCTCCGCCCACGACTCGGAGTACACCGCGTACGCCCGTCATTCCCACCCCCGTGGTCGTCCGCCGTCAGTCCGGCTTCAACTCCGTACCCAGTTCACACCAGACGTACTTGCCGCAGTTCCCGTTCACGGTGAACCAGACCCAGTCGTCCGCGTACGCGTCGACCAGGTGGAGACCCCGGCCGGAGGTGGCCGTGTCGGTGGGGGTGGTGGCCGTCGGCGGTGTGGGGTCCGTGTCCCAGGTGCCCAGGCGGAAGGAGGGGCCCGACTGTCTGAGCTTGAGGGCTGCCGGGCCGTCGGTGTGGCGGAGGGCGTTGGCGAGGAGTTCGGAGGCGAGCAGCTCCGCCGGTTCGAGGAGGGTCGGGAGGTCGTGGACCCGCATCCTTACGGGGATGCGGGCCCAACTCGCAGAATACGTGCGTCAGTTGGCCGCGTTGCCGCCGAACACAGGGGACGCGTCCGTGGAGACGCCGACCGAGGATGTCGACAGGGAGCGCGAACCTGTCGCGGTGATCTTCGTGCCGTTGGAGGGCAGGTAGACGACCGAGCCGTTGCCCGCGTTCTCGCCGTACGCGCCGACCGTCAGGTCCGCCTTGCCGTCGCCCGTGACGTCGGTGAGCTTGACCTCGGAGCCGAAGAAGTCGTTGCCCTCGTCGGAGCCGGGGACGCCCGCCGTGGACTGGGCGAAGTACTGGTACCCGGAGGAGGTGTTGACGCCGGAGGCCGAGCCGTAGAGGACCGTGACCGCGCCCGTGTTGGTGACGCCGTTCAGGTTCTCGCCGGCCGCGCCCACCACCAGGTCCTGGTAGCCGTCGCCGTTGATGTCGCCGAGGGAGATCTCGTTGCCGAAGAAGTCGCCGCGCTCGGAGGAACCGGGGACGTTGCCGGAGTTCTGGGTGACCGAGGTGGCCCCGGCCGGTCCGTCGGGCGAGCCGTAGATGATGTGGACCTTGCCGCCGGTGGCGGACTCGGGCACGGAGGGCTCGCTGCCGTCCTTCGAGGGGTCCCACTCGGAGCCGGTCACGATGTCGCCGTAACCGTCGCCGTTGACGTCACCGATGCCGGTGATGATGCCGGGCTTCAGCTTCTGCGCGGACGCGGCCTTCAGACCGGTGGCCGAGCCGGGCACGTAGTAGTTGGCGTTCCAGTTGTACGCGCTGTCCGTCTCGAAACCGTCGACGATCAGGTCGGTGCGCTTGTCGCCGTTGACGTCACCCGCTGTGAGGTTGAGCGGTCCGGTGCCGTCGCCCGACATGATGGGCGGCTTGACGGTGTAGCGACCGCCCGCCGTGCCGGACTTGGCGATGCCGCCCTTGAAGACGTGGATCGTGGACGACGTGGCCCCGACCGCGAGGTCCTCCTTTCCGTCGCCGTCGAAGTCTCCGGCGGCCAGGGACTTGCCCCACTTGTCGTGGGAGGAGGGCGCCGGGTCGTTGATCGTCGTGGCGCCGGACAGGCCCTTCGACGAACCCCAGAGGATGGCGACCGTGCCGCCGTCCGCGTCGCCGGAGACGTCCTCCAGGTACGCGGAGACGGCGAGGTCGTCGTATCCGTCGCCGTTGAAGTCGCCGTACGCGCTGACCCAGCCGAACCCGTCGTTCGTCTCGGCGCTGCCGGGCACACCGGTCGTGTTCTGGCTGACCGTGGTGCGCTTCGTGGACGTCACACCGTTCGCCGAGCCGTACAGGGCGACGATCTGACCGGCGCCCTTCTTACCGCCTACGGTGGCGTTTCCGGCCGCGTACGCGACATCGCCGAAGCCGTCGTTGTTGAAGTCCGCCACGGGGTGGTGGACGGAGTCGGCCGCCGTCGCCGTCGCGGCCGAGAACGTGAGCAGACCGCCCGTCAGCGCGACCGCGGAGGCCGTCGCGAGGGCGAGTCGCAGATGCTTGTGCATGCGGGAGTCTCCTGCTGCATGCGGACGACTGGCAGACGTCCGCAGTCAATGGGGTGCCCGTTCCGTCCCTGTTCGCCTGTATTTCAGCAGGACGTAAGGAGGTCGTTGGCTAACAGGAGACCACTGAGGGGGCCGGTGGGTTGTACGTGTATTCGAGGAATTTCTGCAGCCACTGAGGCCGGTGGGACAACGGGGCGAAAGGGACGCGCCCGGGATGTCCGGGCGAACGTTCTGCCGCGGTCGTGCGTCTGCGGTGCGAGGCAGCGACAGACAAGCCGGTGAGGAGCACGACGATGAGTGGTACCCGTGTACGGATCGCCCTGGCCGCCGCCCTGACGATGTCCCCCCCTGGCCGTCGGGTGCACGGTCCTGGACACCGGGGGGACGAGTTCCGCCTCGTGCGTGTTCGCCGTGGACTACGACGACCGGCAGTACGTCGAGGCGGGCGAGGTCGACACCGTCCTCGGCGCGAAGGTGGGCACCGCGCGGGACTCCGTCTGTGATGACCAGGGCGGCGGTGAGGAGGACCGGGTGCCGGTCGAGGATCTGGCCGTCTACACCGCGTACGCCGTCAAGGGCGTCGACACCGAGGACGCGATCGCGGTCCGTGAGTCGCCGGAGGGCGAGGTGCGCGTCCTGGTCCACGCGGCCGAGGACGAGGGTGTGAACGCGGCGGTCGAGCGGGTGTTCGGGGAGGGGGAGGGCTCGAC
>NZ_JARGEE010000354.1:0-9553 GCF_033794485.1 Streptomyces sp. MB09-02B | reverse complement strand
TTTCCTTTTTTGTGGGGTCGGAAGTGTGTATAAGGGACAGGGGCGGCGGGGGCGAGAAGGACTCAGCCGCGCACACCGCACAGGTGCAGCAACGCCGCCACCTGCCGATAGGGATCCGTCCGCCCGGCCCGCTCCTCCGCCGCGAGGAGCACGTCGAGATCGCCGGCCCCCTCGGGCAACGCCGCGTCGTCCGCCGCCAGATCCGTGAACACCCGCACCCCGTACCACGCGTGCAACGGCGCCCCGATCCCCCCGAGCGCATCCGTCAACGCGTCCAGCCGATCCGCCCGCACGTCCAGCCCGAGCCGGTTCCGGTACGCGGTGGTGTCGAACGCGGCCAGCGCCCCGGCCCAGTCCCCGGCGAGCCCCGCCCGCATCGCGAGAGCGTCCCCGTTCCGGACGAGCAGCGACAGCAGCCCACCCGGGGCCAGCATCCGCGCCAGCCCGGCCAGCAGGGCGTCGGGCTCCTCGACGTACATCAGGACCCCGTGACACAGCACCACGTCGAAACTGCCCGGCAGGAAGTGCACCCCCGTGTCCCGGCCGTCGCCCTCGACGATCCGCATCCGCCCGCGAATGCCCTCGGGCTCGGCGGCGACCGCCTCCCGGGCGACGGCGATCAGCTGCGAGTCCCGCTCGATCCCGGTCACCGCGTGCCCGGCCCGGGCCAGCCGCAGAGCCTGCGTGCCCTGCCCCATGCCCACGTCGAGCACCCGGAGCCGCTGCCCGACCGGGAAGCGTCCGGCTATCTGCTCGTCGACCTGGCGGGAGACCAGCTCCTGTCGTACGACCTCACGCAGGGTGCCCAGTCGGTCCAGCCATGCCTGCGCGGCACCTGCGGAGAAAGGGGTCGTGCTCAGGGCCGCTCTCCGCGCTTGACCTGCGGCTTGGGCAGCCGGAGGCGACGCATCTGGAGCGTGCGCATCAGGGCGTAGGCCACGGCGCCCTTCTTGTTCGCGTCGGGGAAGCGCGCGTTCAGCTGCTTCTTCAGACGGAAGCCCAGGCTGATGGAGTCGACCACGATCAGCACGATCACGAAGAGCCACAGCAGCAGCGCGATGTTCTTCAGCGAGGCCTGCGGAAGCGCGCTCAGGATGAGGATGACGACCGCCAGCGGCAGGAAGAACTCCGCGATGTGGAACCGAGAGTCCACGTAGTCACGGGCGAACCTGCGGACCGGGCCCTTGTCCCGCGTCGGCAGGTACCGCTCGTCACCGGTGGCCAGCGCCTGGCGCTGCTTCTCCATCGCGGAACGGCGCTCGTCGCGGGAGCGCTTGGCGGCCTCCTTGCGCGTCGTCGGCGTATTGGCGACGCTTCGGCGCTGCCCCTGGGCCACACTCCGCTTCGGAGTGGGACGCCCCTTGGGGGCCTGCGGGTGACGGGTCTGCTGGGAGTCGGTCACCGGCGCCTTGTCGGCGGCCGATTCCTTCTCGTTCTTGGCGCGGCTACGGAACACAAAACCCAAGGGTACGGGGTGCCGGGGCATGGACCCCAGCCGAGTGGGGAACGATCCGGCAACACCCGGCGTCCGTACTGGAGACAGAGCCGGGACGACAGTGGACGGGGAGACCCGTAAAGCCGGAGAAAGTCGGAAAAGGGGGAGCGCGGGTGACGGTTCGGCCGTAGCGGGGCTGAGGAATTCCGGGGGACGGCCCGTACGTGACCCCGGGAGACACCTACTCCCTACGCCGGAGCGATGCCGCACACAGTCGTCCTTGGGGATGACCGCATCCGTCCCCGAACAGTGCGGTAATGGATGCAGGGCCCGTACTGTGGGTTCTGTCGCAGACCTGTGAGCTGGAGTCCGTCAGAAGGGGGCGCGCGAAGCCCATGAGCGGTGTCATGAAGCGTATGGGGATGATCTTCCGCGCGAAGGCGAACAAGGCCCTTGACCGGGCCGAGGACCCGCGCGAGACCCTCGATTACTCGTATCAGAAGCAGCTGGAGCTGCTCCAGAAGGTGCGCCGGGGCGTGGCCGACGTCGCCACCTCCCGCAAGCGCCTGGAGCTCCAGCTCAACCAGCTCCAGTCCCAGTCCTCGAAGCTGGAGGACCAGGGCCGCAAGGCGCTCGCGCTCGGTCGTGAGGACCTGGCCCGCGAGGCCCTCTCGCGCCGCGCCGCGCTCCAGCAGCAGGTGACGGACCTGGAGACGCAGCACTCCACCCTCCAGGGCGAGGAGGAGAAGCTCACCCTCGCCGCGCAGCGCCTGCAGGCCAAGGTCGATGCCTTCCGTACGAAGAAGGAGACGATCAAGGCCACGTACACCGCCGCCCAGGCCCAGACCAGGATCGGCGAGGCGTTCTCCGGCATCTCCGAGGAGATGGGCGACGTCGGACTCGCCATCCAGCGCGCCGAGGACAAGACCGCCCAACTCCAGGCCCGGGCCGGCGCCATCGACGAACTGCTCGCCTCCGGAGCCCTCGACGACCCGTCCGGGATGCACAAGGACGACATCCAGGCCGAGCTGGACCGCCTCTCCGGCGGTACGGACGTCGAGTTGGAGCTCCAGCGCATGAAGGCGGAGCTGGCGGGCGGCCCGTCCGCGCAGCAGCAGGCCATCGAGGGCGGCACCGGCCAGTCGGCGCCGCAGCAGCAGTCCCAGCGCCAGGACACCCCGCGCTTCGACAAGTAAGGGGAATCTCGTCCCCGAGGAGGGCGACATGATCGTACGGATCATGGGGGAGGGGCAGGTGAGGCTGGACGACGTCCACTTCGCCGAGCTGAACAAGCTGGACGACGTACTCCTGGCGGAAATGGAGGTCGGCGACGGTCCAGGCTTCCGCCACACCCTCCACGCCCTCCTGGACAAGGTCCGCGAACTGGGCACCCCCCTCCCCGACGACTCCCTGGAGCCCTCGGAACTGATCCTCCCGTCACCAGACGCGACGCTGGACGAGGTCAGAGAGATGCTGAGCGACGACGGCCTGATCCCGGGGTGAAGGCACGGGGCGCAGCCCCGGCCTTTCAGGGGCGCGGGGAACTGCGCGACCAGCCCCCACCGGACGGACGTCTGGGGGTCGAAGGGGCACAGCCCCTTGCCGAGGATGGGACGGGTAGGGGCGGCGGGGGCGAAGAAACCCTGCCCACCCTCACAGGTACCGCCACCACCAGTTCCGCCCCCCACAACCGCCCCGTACCGTAAACAAGCGTGAGCACCCTCCACCGGGCCAGGACCTGGCTGACCGCGCACCCCCTCGCGCTGGACGCCACCCTCGCCCTCGGCGTCCTCGCCGCGATGGTCGCCGGCTCCTTCGTCGACCCCAACGCCGACCACGGTGACAAGTGGGGCGCCCGCACCCCCGACGCCCTCAGCCTCGCGCTCATGGTGCCGGCCGCCGCCGTCCTCGTCGCCCGCCGCCGCGCCCCCATGGCCGTCCTGGCCGCGACCTGCGCCCTCACCCTCGCCGAACTGGTGACCGGAGACCCGCGCGCCCCCGTGGCGATGTCCGCCGTCATCGCCCTGTACACGGTCGCCTCCGCCACCGACCGCCCCACCACCTGGCGCGTCGGCCTGCTCACGATGACCGTGCTGACGGGCACGGCCATGCTCGCCGGGCCGCTCCCCTGGTACGCCCAGGAGAACATCGGCATCTTCGCCTGGACCGGCATGGCCGCCACCGCCGGCGACGCGGTCCGAAGCCGCCGCGCCTTCGTGCACGCCATAAGAGAACGCGCCGAACGGGCGGAGCGCACCCGCGAGGAGGAGGCCCGCCGCCGGGTCGCCGAGGAACGCCTGCGGATCGCCCGTGACCTGCACGATGTCGTCGCCCACCACATCGCCCTCGTCAATGTGCAGGCCGGAGTCGCCGCGCACGTCATGGACAAGCGGCCCGACCAGGCCAAGGAGGCCCTGGCCCACGTCCGCGAGGCCAGCCGCTCCGCGCTCGGCGAACTGCGCGCCACGGTCGGGCTGCTGCGCCAGTCCGGCGACCCCGAGGCGCCCACCGAACCCGCCCCCGGCCTGGTCCGGCTCGACGAACTCGTCGGCACCTTCCACAGCGCGGGCCTCGCGGTCGAGGTGGTCCGCGCCGACGAGGGGGTGAGCCTGCCGGCCGCCGTCGACCTCGTCGCGTACCGCGTCATCCAGGAAGCCCTCACCAATGTGCACAAGCACGCCGGTGAGGCGGCGAAGGCCGAGGTCAGCGTCGTACGCGTCGGCCCGAACGTGGAGATCACCGTCCTCGACAACGGCACCGGCAAGACGGTGACGGACGACGAGGACCCCGAGAACCCCGAGGGGGGCGGGCACGGCCTCCTCGGTATGCGCGAACGCGTCGCCGCACTCGGCGGCACCCTCACCACCGGCCCCCGCTACGGCGGCGGCTTCCGGGTCCATGCGATCCTGCCGCTCAAGACCCGAACGACCACCGCGGAAGCCGTACGACCGTGAGCCGCACGGTCGGGGCGGCGGCCGTACGACCGTGACCAGCGCCCCGGGGGACCCCGTATGACGATCCGTGTCCTGCTCGCCGACGACCAGGCCCTGCTGCGCAGCGCCTTCCGGGTGCTCGTCGACTCGGAGCCGGACATGGAGGTCGTCGGGGAGGCCTCGGACGGGGCGGAGGCGGTGCGGCTCGCGAAGGAGGAGCGGGCGGACGTCGTGCTGATGGACATCCGGATGCCCGGCACGGACGGCCTCGCCGCCACCCGCATGATCAGCGCCGACCCGACGCTCGCCCGGGTCCGCGTGGTCATCCTCACCACCTTCGAGGTCGACGACTACGTCGTGCAGTCGCTGCGCGCCGGCGCCTCCGGCTTCCTCGGCAAGGGCTCCGAGCCGGACGAACTGCTCAACGCGATCCGGGTGGCCGCCGACGGAGAGGCGCTGCTGTCGCCCACCGCCACCAAGGGCCTGATCGCCCGTTTCCTCGCCCAGCCCGACGACTCGGCCGACGGCGAGGGCGGAGCCGCCGCCCGCTCGGAACGGCTCGCCACCCTGACGGGTCGTGAGCGCGAGGTGCTCGGCCAGGTCGCCGGCGGGCTCTCCAACGACGAGATCGCCGAGCGGCTGGAGGTGAGCCCGCTGACCGTGAAGACTCACGTCAACCGGGCCATGGCGAAGCTCGGTGCCCGCGACCGGGCCCAGCTGGTGGTCTTCGCGTACGAGTCGGGCCTGGTACGACCAAGGGTGGACTGACGGCCGCCGGGGACTACTCCACTCGGAGTATGCGCGGCATAAGGAAATGGCCCTGGGGAGCGAGGGAACAGGGGTCCCCGATGGCCCAAGGTATGAGGTGAGCGCTCACATCCGCTTCACACGGGCGACACATGGGGGGAAGCAAGCCGCATGTGGCATGGGCGTTCGTCACCCGCTCACGCCACAGAAGAGAGACCCTGACCCATGTCCTGGCTGTCCCGGTTCAGCCTCGCACAACGGGCCCTCGTCGGTCTGATGTCGATCATCGCGCTCGTCTTCGGGGCGATCGCGATACCCCAGCTCAAGCAGCAGCTGCTGCCCACCATCGAACTGCCCATGGTGTCCGTGCTCGCCCCCTACCAGGGCGCGTCCCCGGACGTGGTCGAGAAGCAGGTCGTCGAGCCCATCGAGGACAGCCTCGAAGGCGTCGACGGCATCACGGGCGTCACCTCCACCGCCAGTGAGGGCAACGCCCTGATCATGGCGTCCTTCGACTACGGCCCCGGCACCGACCAGCTCGTCGCCGACGTCCAGCAGGCCGTCAACCGGGTCCGGGCGCAGCTGCCGGACGATGTGGACCCGCAGGTGATCGCGGGCTCGACGGACGACATGCCGACCGTCGTCCTCGCCGTCTCCTCCGGCCAGGACCAGCAGGCCCTCGCCGACCAGCTCGACCGGACCGTCGTGCCCACGCTGGAGGGCATCGACGGCGTCGGTCAGGTCACCGTCGACGGCGTACGGGACCTCCAGGTCACCGTCACCCCCGACGACGCGAAGCTGGCGAAGGCCGGCCTGACCACGATGGCCCTCTCACAGGCGCTCCAGGCCGGCGGCGTCACCGTCCCCTCGGGCTCCTTCGACGAGGACGGCGCCAACCGCACCGTCCAGGTCGGCGGCGGCTACACCTCGCTGGAGCAGATCGAGAACCTGAGGGTGCGCGGCGAGGGCGCCAAGAAGCCCGTACGTCTCGCCGATGTCGCCGCCGTGAAGGAGGAGCAGGCCAAGGCCGATTCCATCACCCGTACGAACGGTGAGCCGAGTCTCGCGGTCATGGTCACCATGGACCGGAACGGCAGCGCGGTCGCCATCTCCGACGCCGTCGAGGACAAGCTGGCGGACATGCGCCGCGACCTGGGCTCCGGTGCCACCGTCACCGTGGTCAGCGACCAGGGCCCGGCGGTCGCCAAGTCCATCGACGGCCTGACCACCGAGGGCGCCCTCGGCCTGGTCTTCGCGGTCCTGGTCATCCTGGTCTTCCTGGCGTCGATCCGCTCGACCCTCGTCACCGCGGTGTCCATCCCGCTGTCGGTGGTCCTGGCGCTGATCGTGCTGTGGACCCGTGACCTCTCCCTCAACATGCTCACCCTCGGCGCGCTGACCATCGCCATCGGCCGGGTCGTCGACGACTCGATCGTGGTGCTGGAGAACATCAAGCGGCACCTCGGCTACGGCGAGGAGCGCGAGGAGGCCATCCTCAAGGCGGTCCGCGAGGTCGCCGGCGCGGTCACCTCCTCCACCCTGACGACCGTCGCGGTCTTCCTCCCGATCGGCCTCACCGGCGGCATGGTCGGCGAGCTCTTCGGCAGCTTCTCCCTGACCGTGACGGCGGCCCTGCTGGCCTCCCTCGTGGTCTCGCTGACCGTGGTCCCCGTGCTGTCGTACTGGTTCCTGCGCGCCCCGAAGGGCACTCCCGAGGACGCCGACGAGGCGCGCCGCAAGGCCGAGGAGAAAGAGGCGAAGAGCCGCCTCCAGCGCCTCTACGTCCCCGTCCTGCGCTTCGCCACCCGCCGCCGGCTGACCAGCCTGGCCATCGCCGCCGTCGTCCTGATCGGCACGTTCGGCATGGCCCCGCTGCTCAAGACGAACTTCTTCGACCCCGGTGACCAGGAAGTCCTCAGCCTCAAGCAGGAGTTGAAGCCCGGCACCAGCCTCGCGGCGACCGACGAGCAGACCAAGAAGGTCGAGAAGCTGCTCGCCGACGCCAAGGGCGTCAAGGACTACCAGGTCACCGTCGGCTCCTCCGGCTTCATGGCCGCGTTCGGCGGGGGCACCGACACCAACCAGGCCTCGTACAGCGTCATGCTGGACGACTCGGCCGACGCCGCCGGCGTCCAGGACACGATCGAGAAGGGCCTCGCCGGGCTCTCCGGCATCGGGACGACGACCGTCGCGGTCGGCGACGCCTTCGGCAGCCAGGACCTGAGCGTGGTCGTGAAGGCCGCCGACGGCGAGGTGTTGCGCAAGGCCGCCGAGCAGGTCCGTGACGCGGTCTCGACGATGGACAACGTCTCCGACGTCACCAGCGACCTCGCGCAGAGCGTGCCGCGCATCTCGGTGAAGGCCACCGACAAGGCGGCCGCGGCCGGCTTCGACGACCAGAGCCTCGGCGCGGCCGTCGCTCAGGCCGTCCGCGGTACGACCAGCGGCCGGGCCGTGCTCGACGACACCGAGCGGGACGTCGTCATCAAGTCGGCGAAGCCCGCCGAGACGCTCAAGGAGCTGCGGGACCTGCCGCTGGGCGCGGTGAAGCTGGGCGACATCGCGGACGTCGCGCTGGTGGACGGCCCGGTCTCCATGACCCGGATCGACGGCCAGCGGGCCGCGACGATCACGGCGAAGCCCAAGGGCGACAACACCGGCGCGGTCAGCACCGACCTCACCGCCAAGCTGGACGCCCTGAAGCTCCCCGAGGGCGCCACCGCGTCCATCGGCGGTGTCTCCGAGGACCAGGACGAGGCCTTCGCCTCCCTCGGCCTCGCGATGCTCGCGGCCATCGCGATCGTCTTCATGCTGCTGGTGGCGACCTTCCGGTCCCTGGTCCAGCCGCTGATCCTGCTGGTCTCGATCCCGTTCGCGGCCACCGGCGCGATCGGCCTGCTGATCGTCACCGGCACCCCGATGGGCGTCCCCGCGATGATCGGCATGCTGATGCTGATCGGCATCGTGGTGACCAACGCGATCGTGCTGATCGACCTGATCAACCAGTACCGCCGCCAGGGCTACGGCACGGTCGAGGCGGTCATCGAGGGCGGCCGCCACCGCCTGCGTCCCATCCTGATGACGGCACTGGCGACGATCTTCGCGCTGCTGCCCATGGCGCTCGGCATCACCGGTGAGGGCGGCTTCATCGCGCAGCCGCTGGCCGTGGTCGTCATCGGCGGTCTGATCACGTCGACGCTGCTGACGCTCCTGCTGGTCCCGACCCTCTACACGATGATCGAGATCCGCAAGGAGCGTAGGGCGAAGAAGAAGGCCCTGAAGCGGGCGGGCACCCCGTCCGAGCCGACGAAGCCGGAGTCGGGCTCGGAGGCGGAGGAGCCGGAACCCGCCGGCGTCTGACACCCCGGGAGGTCCCGGGCGGCCGGGTCGTGGAACCGAGAGGTTCCGCGGCCCGGCCGCCGCGCTTCGCCCTTACGTATCCTGTGCCTCGAATCGCTAGTCGGGCTGCTTTTCGGGGGAGGGACCAGGGCGTGCCGCTGCGCAGCGACGACCCCAGATCGGTCGGCGGGTACAAGGTGGTCGACCGGCTGGGCACCGGCGGAATGGGCGTCGTCTACCGGGCGAGATCCCGCTCCGGCCGAGAGGTCGCCGTGAAGGTGGTGCACGCCCAGTACGCGCAGGACGCCGTGTTCCGCAGCCGGTTCCGCCAGGAGATCGACGCCGTCCGCAAGGTCAGCGGCGCCTTCACCGCGGCGGTCGTGGACGCCGATCCGGAGGCGGAGCGCCCCTGGATGGCGACCCAGTACGTGCCCGGCCGCTCGCTCGCCCAGCGGATCCGCGACCACGGCCCGCTCCGTGACACCGAACTGCGCCCCTTGGCCCTGGGACTGGTGGAGGCGCTGCGGGAGATCCACCGGGCCGGCGTGGTGCACCGGGACCTGAAGCCGGCCAACGTGCTGATGGCGGACGACGGCCCCCGGGTCATCGACTTCGGCATCTCGCGCGCGACGGAGAACCTCGCCCTGACCGAGACCGGCCAGATGATCGGCACCCCGCCGTTCATGTCCCCGGAACAGCTCACCGACGCCCGTACGGCGGGCCCGGCCTCGGACGTGTTCTCGCTGGGCACGCTGCTGGTGTACGCCCTCACCGGGCGGGGCCCCTTCGACGCGGACAGCCCCTATCTGACGGCCTACCGGGTGATGAACGACGAACCCGTGCTGGACGGGGTGGACCCGCGGCTGGGCACCGTACTGACGCGCTGTCTCGCCAAGGGGGCCGCCGACCGGCCCGGACTCGACGAACTGGCGCGGGAGTTCGAGGCCGTCCTGCCGGAGCCGGAGCCGGGGTCCCTGCCGTTGGTCACCCGGCGCGAGGACGCCGCTGCCGCCGCCACGGAACCCCCCCTGTAACCCGCCGCGCACCCGGCCCCGCCCCCCCCCCCCACCCCCCCCCGCCCCGCCCCCCCGCGCGCGGC